>CAYSMU010000073.1:8228-9949 GCA_964432145.1 uncultured Chloracidobacterium sp. | reverse complement strand
GAACGCGCCGCCTCTTTTTGCTCCTCACTGATAAATCTCAGGTCTCCCTTGGCTACAACTTTCGCGGGTATGACGTTCGTTTTGCCCGAGGCCGAGCCGTCCGAATCCTTTGCGTCGACGGTCGTCCCGCCGAGAGCAAGCGATGGATTGAATGTCAGATAGCGCTCGCCCGCCAGTTTCTCGCGAAATTCGTTGAGGATCCGCGAGGCTTCAAATATCGCCCCGTAGCCGTTCAACTCGCCAAAGACGCCGCTCGAATGGCCTGTCCGAGACTCGACCTCAAGTGTCCACGAACTCGATCCGCGACGGCCGACGGTCGCGGTGTTCAGCACCGTCGCCTCAAAGCTTAACGCAACATCGCTTCGCTTTGCCGCCGCGATCATATCTCCGCGACAGATCTCCACGGGGTCGCACGAGTCTTCTTCGTCGCCGGTAAACATGACTATCACCTGCGTGTCCTTGAGCACGCCGGCCGCGTAAAGTGCCTTGAGGGCCTGAACGGCGATCACATTTCCACCCTTCATATCACCAACACCCGTGCCGAATATCGTATTCCCCTCGCGGCGATACTTTTCGCCCTTGAGGACCGTGTCAAGATGTCCCAACAGCAGGACCCGTTTGCCCTTTGTCCCCTTGGTTTCCGCGACCAAATGCCCGGCACGCTTTTGCTCGGCTGGCATATCGATCCATTTTACCGCTAGGCCGATGTCCTCGAGTTCTTTCTTCAGCACCATTCCGACTGCCTTTACGCCTGCAAGGTCCTCGGTCAGGCTTTCGATATCTACGGTCCGCTGGATAAGCGAGATCGCGTTTTCATTGTTCTTGTCAATATACTCAATTATCTTTCGCTCATCGGCGTTCAATGACTGGCCAATGGCTCCGAGGGCGAGGGCCGCGACGGCAATGGGAGTTATAGAATAACGGGCTAAGGTTCTTTTCATAATGGTTCTAGAGATGATATTGCCAAATCCTCCTCCGGTCAAAGCCCGCGGCCGGCGTCCGACAGCCACGATCTTAATGGGCACGTGGTTATTCCCGACATCTCAGATGGTTGTGTCAGGGCCGTGTTTGTCTTAAACTTCTGTAGTAACATTTCCGTTCCAAAGAGGTTTTTCATTATGAAGTATAGAATGATAGCCGCGGGCGCTTTGCTTTTCGCCCTTGGCTCTGCCGTGTTTTCTCAGAAGGTTCCGGATAAACCGCTCAATGAGTGGGGCAAGGAGGAGGCCATCCGTTTGGTGAATGAGTCGCCTTGGGCGAAATCATATCAATCGACGTCTGCGGCAAGTACGGCGGCGGCAGCACAGATCGCCCGCGAACAGCAGCAATCTCGGATAACGGGCGCCGGGGAATCGTATCGTACAGAGCGCAATTTCGGCCCACCGCCTATACGCATGAGACTGCACTCAGGATTGCCTCTTCGACAGGCGATGGTCCGGCTCCAACAGCTCGGTCTTGGCTACGATAAGTTCAGTGATGCCGAGAAGGCTCAGTTCGACGCATCGAAAAAGGCATATCTTGACTGCACGATCTGTAAGAACTTTTATGTCATAACCATCTATCGGGACCGCGACGCGAGCCGAAGCACGGTCGAAGAAGGCATTTTTCAAGGAATGTCGATGGACGACCTAAAGGGGCAGGTGAAACTTGAAAACGATAAAGGTGAGTTTCGTGAGATATTCCAGTTCAATGCTCCAAAAGGCCCGGACGATCCGGCAGTG
>CAYSMU010000073.1:0-8218 GCA_964432145.1 uncultured Chloracidobacterium sp. | reverse complement strand
ACATGCTGATCACGAAGGATACCAAGGATTTCAAGGTCGCGTTCGTACCGACCTTCCTCGACCCGGCAAAGAATCGGTTCGCCCCGATGATCCCGAGGACGATGGAATTCAAGGTTGCCAAGCTTATCAGCGGCGACAACATCCTGTTCTAGGTCGGAATTTTTTGGATGATAGGCCCGGCGGTCCTCGCCGGGCTTTAATTTTTTCAGAACGTGTGCCGCCAAAGTACATGTTTTCCTACAAAAATGTCGGAAAATGTGACCGCCGCTATTGAACCCCGCCAACCGTTCCTGTCGTAGATCGAATAGGGTAGAATCTCCAACTTGTTGACATAGTTACCAGTTTATTTACCAACAAACTCGATCACATCAGGAGCACAAATGAATCCAAAAACTGTATTGACGTACGCGGCCGATCAGGAGGCCAGATTTGTTTCAGTCAGGTTCACCGATCTTATCGGGGCCTGGCATCACCTTACGTTCCCCATCGACCAGCTATCCGAGGACAGCTTTGAGGACGGCTTCGGTTTTGACGCGTCCAGCCTGCGCGGCTGGGCGGCCATTCACGAGTCGGACATGCTTCTCGTACCCGATCCGTCGCGATTCTGGATCGATCCGTTTACCGAGGACACGACCCTCTGTTTGATCGCCAACGCGGTGGACCCGATAACAAAGGAAGGTTACTGGCTCGACCCGCGTTCCGTCGCGGTGCGAGCGGAGAGCTATCTCAAGTTTACCGGCATTGCCGATACGGTCTTTGTCGGCCCCGAAGCCGAGTTCTTCATCTTTGACGAGGCCCGCTATCACAACAGCCAGCACGCTGCCGGCTATATGGTGAATTCCGAAGAAGGCCACTGGAACTCGGGCCGAAAGGATGGTGATATCCCGAACAATGGCTATCACATCCGGCCGAAAGAGGGCTACGTGCCCGTTGCTCCGCTCGATACGCTTATCGACATTCGCAACACGATCTCATCCATTCTTGGCGAGGTCGGCATAATCGTCGAATGCCATCATCACGAGGTCGCGACCGCGGGCCAATGCGAGATCGATTTCAAATTTTCGAATCTGCTGCATACGGCCGATAACCTGATGCTATTCAAATACGTCGTCAAAAACACCGCCCATGCGGCGGGCAAAACGGCGACCTTTATGCCGAAACCGGTCTATGGCGACAACGGCTCGGGGATGCACTGCCACCAGTCGCTTTGGAAGGACGGCAAGCCGCTTTTCGCGGGCGACGAGTACGCGGGCCTCTCGGAGATGGCGAAGTTCTACATCGGCGGCCTGCTTAAGCACGCTCCTGCTCTCGTCGCTCTTGCTGCTCCGACCACGAACAGCTACAAACGTCTCGTTCCGGGCTTCGAAGCACCGGTAAATCTAGCCTATTCGGCCCGCAATCGCTCTGCCGCCGTACGCATCCCGATGTTCTCGTCGTCACCCAAGGCAAAACGTCTCGAATTTCGGCCGCCCGATCCGTCGTGCAATCCGTACCTGACGTTCGCGGCCCTTCTCATGGCCGGGCTTGACGGCGTCCAGAACCGCATCGATCCGGGAGAGCCGCTCGACAAGGACATCTACGACCTGCCGCCGGAAGAATTGGCAAATGTTCCGAGCCTGCCGGGCAGCCTGGACGAATCGTTAAAGGCACTCGAGGATGACCACGAATTCCTGCTTAAGGGTGATGTTTTTACGCCGGAGCTGATCGAACGCTGGATAACCTACAAGCGTGAGCATGAGATCACCCCGCTGCGTCTGCGTCCGCATCCGCTCGAATTCTCGATGTATTACGACATCTAGTTCGGCAGTTCAGCACATCGGAACAATGCCCCGGGGCCGCCAGGCTTTGGGGCTTATTCGTTGCGTTTTGTCGAAAAGAGCTTTCGCCCGGATGTTCATACTCGACCTCAGCGTCTTCGTTTGGGTTCTCTGCGGCAAAGGGTGCCTGAACAGGGATTTACCACAGAGCACACAAGGGCTAAAGGACGAAAGAATAAGGATAAAGTGCGGCTCCATTTAACTTTTTCACTTTCACATTTCCACGTTTTTTACTCTCGGCTCTCCACTCTGCACTCTCCACTCCATTTCCCGTGTGTCTCAGGTTGGCTCGTGGGTGGCTCGCCCCCGGGTGGGACAGTTAAACCATTGAGCGTATTGATGTTAGGCCCGATTTTTGGGGGGTGGCTCGCCTTCAGCGTGAAAATGTATTACACGTGTAATACAGCAGATCTAATTGACTGAAAAACAAGCACTTACCGATTTCCCTCCGCAGCCCAAAGTCTCCGGATCAGCGGGACAGCACATCCTGTTTCCCGTCCTGAAAAGAGTCGATACATTGAAAAAAGTCGACACATTTCAGTGCAGTTTTCTCTATTAAGTTTTCAAACATCTTTGCCGTCGATCCGGTTCAGACAGACCGACAGAGTCGAAGCAGACTAGCAGACCCTTTCACAAAAAGAAATAACGATCCGCCGAAAAAGTAACAGATCGCCGATAAGGCCCGTCCGTATGTGAGGAGAGCAGTTGGCTACTCGATTGTCCAAATCGCCTTTTTTTCTGTTTTAGGTCGGGGACTAACGTCGATTTTGAACTTAAAATTGTCTCGCATCGGCTTCGGAACAAACGCCCTCAGGCGTTCCTGTGTTGAGGCATTCTCATAGGCTGTTCCGGAGAACTGTTCGTCCATCGCAGTTTCCAGACTGGTTCCAAGTACTCCCTTCGACATAACGGGGTAAATGTAGATGCTGAAACTACCTGTGATCTCAACTTCCTTGCCCTCAAACATTATCTTATTAGCCAAAATGACTGTGTTGCCTACCAGCGTTACCTTCTCTGGAAAATATAGAGTTTCTCCTATGAGAAGGCCGGAAATGTCTTGTCCATACCTTCGGACTTCCCGCATTTCGGGCATCGAGGCTAGTAATGGGGCCAGCGTTTTTTGCCAGCCTGGTTCGCGTAAAGAGTCCGGGTTGAACGGCACGCCTCGTTCCAATAGAAGATCTTTGGCTGGACGGAAATTTTTAGCTTCTCGTTCCTTTTTTTCCCAATTCCGATCTTGCTGTGCTGCTAGTTGGGAGGGCGGATTTGGCAGGCTTGCGCCCAAAAGACACCACAAAAGGGAAAACGCGGTTAACCCAACCGAAAAGCGGCTTTTTGAATTACTCATTTGATATTTATCTCCTTTCTGCTCCAGCGGGAGATTCTCGCGGGAGCGGTCAACAGAAAGAGCACAATTAACGGAAGACAACCGGGGAGGTCACCTACGATCGCCCTAAAGATAGGTGTACTGTTTATATACACGCATAATGAAGTTCGGTCAACCTCGCACCAGTGGTTGTTTCCAATACTAATAATTACACAGGTTGAGCGTTGAGAGTGATTGTTTCGGACTGTCGGGTCGAGCGATCGGCCCGCTTTTTGTTATTCTCTAAAACTGATGATAGTTGAACCGGTTGTTTTGGAAGGAAAGTGCGTTCGGCTCGAGCCGATGCGGGTCGACCACCTGCCGGCGCTCGTCAAGGTGGGCCTTGATGAGGCCATTTGGCGGTGGACGGCGAATTTGGTCAAGGACGAAAGCGATATAGAGAGGTACGTCCGGGCGGCCCTGGCGGATCAAATGAAAGGCACCTCACTGCCTTTTGTCACGATCGAACGTAAGACGGGGACTCTGGTTGGTTCGACTAGATTCGGAAACATCGACTCGATAAATCGAAAGGCTGAGATCGGTTGGACGTGGATCAACCCGAAATGGCAGCGGACCGCGATCAACACCGAGGCGAAGCTTTTAATGCTGACACACGCCTTTGAGACGTGGAAGTGTATCCGTGTCGAATTCAAGACCGATGCCAACAACAAGCAGTCTCGTGCCGCTATCGCGCGCATCGGCGGCGTCGAGGAAGGCACACTGCGAAACCACATGATCATCGAATCGGGCCGTTATCGCGATTCGGTCTATTTTTCGATCATTGACGGTGAGTGGGAATCCGTTAAAGCAGATCTGACATCAAAGCTGGCGGAAAGAGAATGAGACACATTGCACTTGTCGGCATATTGATAGCGTTGGGCTCCGCAGTGGGTTGTACGCGGACGCCCGAGCCGGTGAGTAACTCCCGGACGCCGCAGCCTCCGACTCCCGAGGTGCGAATGGTCGAACCGGTCGCGAATATCAGCTTGCCGCCCGCGACGGCCAACAAGACAGCCCCTGGCACGACGATCGCCGAAAGGGCGAACCGCCAGCCCCGAATCGATTCGGGTACGGGAGCCGCCCCAGGGCCGCTTCAATTCAAGCCCGCCGGCGAGAATTCCGAGATCGCCGTGACGATGGAATCTGACGGGACCGTACGCGAGGTCCGGATTTTCAAGTCTCACCCGCAGCTGGCGAAAGTTGAGTCTTCGTTTCGCGATCCCGGCGAGAGGACGCTGAAATTCACGATGCGAAACGGAAAGGTGGCGACGGTCAAGACCTCTCGCATAAAGGACCTGCAGACGGCGACCGCGGCGGAATTGCTCGCACTTGCGGGCCGTTGATCCACAATTGGTGCTCCGATGTTGTATAATTCCAACTGTTTATGGAACGGTACGTCATCACATGCCCATGCTGCGAAGCGACGCTGACGGTCGATGCCAACACAGGCTCGTTGCTTTCTCACGAGGAGAAAAAGAAGGTCCTGGGATCGTTTGAGGACCTGAAAGGAGAACTGGACAAGCAAAAGGTGCTTCGCGAGCAGATATTCGCTCAGGAAATGTCGTCGATGAAGGATCGCGAGAGACTGCTTGAAGAGAAATTCAAAGAGGCCCTAAAACGTGCCGATACCGCGTCGGACACACCATTCAAAAACCCGCTTGATCTCGACTAGATAATGGCAATTTCAACGCACGCCGCCGCTCCGATGCTGAATATCAGAGACAGGATAATTGTGGCACTCGATGACGACACCGCAGGCGAGGCCGCTGCGATCGTGCGTGAGCTGAATGGACGCGTCGGGGCCTTTAAGGTCGGATTACAGTTATTTACGGCCGCAGGGCCCGATTTTGTGAGGGAATTAGTCGCGTCAGGAGCAAAGGTCTTTCTCGACCTGAAATTCCACGATATTCCGAACACCGTCGCTAAGGCGTCGGTTGAGGCCGCGAGATTGGGCGTATGGATGTTCAATGTGCACGCCGCGGGCGGAAGCGAGATGATGCGGCAGGCTGTCCGCGAGGTCGATGCTGTTTGCAGAAGCGAGAATTTGCCACGCCCGCTTATGATCGGTGTGACGGTATTAACGTCTTCTAACGAAGCGACCTTACGGGAGAGCGGTGTCAGCAACGACGTTGAGACGCAGGTTGCTGAACTCGCGAAGCTGGCGGCCGCCTCGGGACTCGATGGGGTCGTCGCTTCACCGCTTGAGGTCCGGGCAGTGCGTACCGCCGTCACAGAACCAGGATTTCTTACGGTTACGCCCGGTATTAGGCCCATTAGTGCAACCGACGACGATCAAAAGCGTGTAACAACGGTCGGCAGTGCGCTTGCCGACGGGTCGGACTACGTCGTGATCGGGCGGCCGATCACAAAGGCGACCGATAGGATCGCAGCAGTCGAGGCGATCGTTAATGATGCTGCAGAAAGAAATTAAGATGACCGGACCTGTCAGAACCTTATACTTCGCCATCCGCACGGCCCGGCTGCGTCTGGCATTGATCGCGCTTTTCGCCTCGATCGTCCTGATCGCAGGTATCGGTTCTAGGTATGGTTCGGCACAGAACTCGGTACTTGTCCAGGCTCCGTCGTCCGTCCGGATCGGCGAAAAGCTGACTTATTCCATATCGTTCGGCAGATTCCCTAACGCCGGGTATGCGGAGACCAACGTTGTCTCCCGGGGCAAGATCAGCGGAAAGGACGCTATCGAGATCAGATCAAAGGTCAAAACAGTCGAACTCGTCAGCGCGGCGTTCTTTATGTTCGACGAGAGCCGAACGGTTTATGCGGCACCGGATTCACTGCTGCCGCTATACATCAGCACGAACAGCAATGACAGTGTGCTTCCGAAAGAGACGATCAGTAATTTTCTGGCACAGCCTACGCAGAATTTCGATCTCGTGACGCTGCTCTTTAAGCTCCGGGAAACCGGCGGTGTGGGCACATTCCCGTTTTTCGAGGGCGAGCGAAATTACACTGCGAGTTTTGTAACCACGGTCGCAGAGAAGGTTAAGACCGAGGCGGGTGACTTCGATACCACGGTCACGACGGTGCAGAGCGACTATTTGACGGCGGCGGGTATCAAGGATCTCAGGATCAATCTGACTTCAGACGAATTTCACGTGCCCGTACTCGTGCGGTTCAAGACCGCAAAAGGTGAATTCCGCGCCGTGATCTCCGGGATCGTTCTTCCTGAGGTGGAAACGCCGACGCCGACACCGACAGCTACGCCTGTGCGAACACCACCGCCGGCGACACCGAAACCAACACCGACGCCTGACGGCTATGTGGACAATTCACCGCTTGCCCCCGAGCTGGGTTTTCAGGTCGGCGAGAGTCTCGATTACCGCGTTACTCAGGGCGGAAAGGCGATCGGCCAAGTCACTTTCAGCGCCCGTGAAAGGAAACGTGTGAAGGGTGTCGATACGCTCTTGCTGACCGCCACGGTTACAGGCGTCGAGCCGGGAGCGACCGAATTCAAGCTAGGCGACACGGTGACCGCATTCGTGGATCCGGAAACCTTGTCGCCGCGGCTTTTTGAGTCGAGGCTTGCAACGCCATATCCTGGACTTAATCCGTCGGTTTCCTTCGATCCCGTTTCTGGGGTGATCGTCTATGGCGTTAAGGCCGAGACCGAAGGACCGATCGGTACTCACAGCATTCTTTCGCTTGTGTACGCAATACGTTCATTCAATCTCAAACCTAGCAAAGACCGCAGCAATCCCGTTAACGACACTCGGGTGGCGGTGTTTTGGGATACTAAGCCCCATATATTTACCCTTCGCCCGACCGAGCCGGCAGAGGTCACGATCAACGGTGAAAAGACCTCGGCGCAGTTGATCACCATCAATACCGGCAACGCTCAGCTCGACAAACTCGCCCTCAAAGTTTGGCTGAGCACTGAGCAGCGTGTGCCGCTGCGATTCGCGATCGGCGGTTATCAGGCCGATCTTATCATCCGCAACGCAACTCTTTTCCGCTGATCTTCGTAAACAAATTGCCTGATCTAAACCGGACTTTCTCTTGTTTTCAATTGAAAATGGTTTTCAATTAGGCTAATATTATTTTGCGAAGGAGTTTCTGATGAAAAGCAATCTGATCCTTGGTCTACTGGTAACAGTTGTATTGTCGATGACGGCGTTCGGGCAGACCGATGCCGATAAAGAGGCGATAAAGCGCACGGCCCTTAATTACGCCGAGGGGTGGTACGAGGGAAATGCGGATAAGATGGAAAGTGCCCTAAGCCCCGATCTCGCTAAGCGTATAGTTCGAAATAACCCGCAGGGCCAGAGCATGGTTAGCCACATGACCGCGATGGCATTGGTGCAGGGGACTCGAGGCGGCTCAGGAAAAGCGACACCGAAGGAAGAGCAGCAAAAGGACGTGACGATATTGGATGTGCTCGGAGGAGCGGCGACGGTCAAGCTTGAGATGCGCGACTGGGTCGATTACCTGCACATCGGAAAGGTAAATGGAAAATGGCTTATAATCAACGTTCTTTGGGAGATGAAGCCCAAGAAAGATGACAAGAGAAACTAATATTACGGGTACGAGTTCACTCACGGACCTGCCGATCGGCCGCGGGGCTCGTGTCACGGCCGTTCATGGCACGGGACGCATAACGCGGCGCCTGATGGAAATGGGCGTTGTGCCGGGGGTCGATGTTCAGGTGATCAAGGCGGCTCCATTCGGCGATCCGATCGAGGTCAGGGTCCGCGGCTACAATCTTGCGATGCGGCGAAGCGAAGCCGACGCCATCGAGGTCAAGTATTAGCCCTGCCATGGACACGGGCCGACAAACCTCGGAACTCACCATTGCTCTTGCCGGCAACCCGAATGCCGGCAAGACGACCCTCTTTAACGCACTCACCGGACTTAAACAAAAAGTAGCCAATTATCCCGGCGTTACTGTCGAACGAAAGGAAGGCCCGTGGCCGGTCGGCGGACGGTCCGCTAACCTGATCGATCTGCCGGGCCTATACAGTCTCGACGCGACCTCGCTGGACGAACAAATCGCCCGGGATGTTATCACCGGTGAACA
>CAYSMU010000072.1:0-9956 GCA_964432145.1 uncultured Chloracidobacterium sp. | reverse complement strand
TGCCGACACGCAGTGGGTGGTCTTCGTGGTTGTAGTAGTGGGCCGATTCCGCTTTCCAATACTGTTTGGGACGTGCGGGTTTTGTCTCATCAAGCTCGATGTCGAAAGGGTTCTCGTTGATATACTGCGGAGCACCGTTAAAGAGAGCGGTGCGATAATTGCCCGCGTAAGAGCCGACGTTACCGCCGATCTTGCCGACATTGCCCGTCAGGCATGCCAGCAGGAAGACGTCGCGGTCCTTGTTGTCGCTGTTGAAGAATTGGTTCGGGCCCATTCCGACCGCAAATAACGTCGTGCCGAAATCCTTGGCAAAGTGACGGGCCAAATTCTGAACCGCGGCGGCAGGTGCCCAGGTAAGTTCCTCGACGGTCTGCGGCGTGAAGTGTGACGCGTATTCCTTGACGAGATCGAAGACCGGACGGCACTTGACCTTGCTTCCGTCCGCTAACGTCACTTCGATGGAGCCTTCGAGCATGGCATCGACGGCTTTTGAGTTCTTACCGACGTCGTCGCGGGTTAGCGGTTGTGCGGCGTTCTTTTTGGCGTCCCAAAAGACGTAGTCGCCCCATTCGAGACGGAGCTTTTCGGGAACGACGTTCTGCACCGTCTGCTGGATCGGCGGCGGAGCTTTTTCGCCGTCTTTGACGATGAAAGTTTGCTTCAAGACGGCCGGATCGCCGCCGAAGACCTCAGCTGCCTTCAAATACTTAAGCGTGTCCATGCGAACGAGGATCGGCAGATCCGTCCACTGTTGCACATATTCCTTGTCATACAGGTTTTCCTGCATGATGACGTTTGCAAAGCCGAGTGCAAGAGCCGGCGTCGTGCCGGGACGGACGACTACCACCTCGTCAGCCTTTGTTGCGGTCGCGCTATATTCGCATGCGATAACGACGACCTTGGTGCCTTTCATCCTTGCCTCAGTCAGCCAATGAGCATCGGGCATCTTGGTCGTGATCCAGTTCATGCCCCAAACGACTACGGTCTTTGCCTGTTCGACCGAATTCAGGTCAAATTCGACCGTCTGCTGGCCCGTTACCATCGTGTGTCCGGGCGGAAGATCCGTGTGCCACGAGTAGTTATCAAATCCCTTGGCACCCATCGCCTGATCGGGGCCGACACCGCGGATCTTCGAGTCGAGCAGTGCCATAGAATTTGCCATACGATACATGCCGAAGACGCGTGTCATGCCGAGCAGTGGCATGCCGCCGCGGAACTTCATCACCTGCGTCCCGACGCCCTGCGTGGCCTCGATCGTCGCTTCGTCGTAGTGCTGTTCATTGAGTTTTCGCTTGCCTTCGTCGCCGGTATAGGTCTCGGCGATGTTCTTCAATGCGGCGGCAACTATCGCCGCGGCCTCGTCGTGCGACATCCTGATCCATTCGTCTCGGCCGCGATTGAAGTAGCTTTCATCGGGCTTTCCGTCCTTGCCGCGTGGAAACCCGTCGTCGTGCCATTTCTTGTAGCCGACACGGACCATGGTCCCATTAACGCGGCGGTCGCCGTAGAATCGACGGGTGAGCGCGAGGCCTTTTTGGCAGACGCGGGGATCCCAGCGGTGCGACGTCTGGTTGCCGAGCAGGTCGACCGCTTCGCCGTATTTCATCGTCGGGCCGATACGTGTTATGACGCCCTGCCGAACGTGAGCATTAAGCAGGCAGTTGTGTGTATCGTTCGGTGCGCAGGTGAACGTATACCGCGAATCGTACGCCCACAGGTCGCGATAGACCTTTTCCCAGTCGCGGTTCGGATACGCCGCGAGCGGATTTGTGATCGCGTCCAGGCCCCATGCATTTGTCGACGAAGCAATGAGTGCTCCAAATCCTGCTGCCGAAACCCTTGCCATGAACTCGCGTCTTGAAATGTCCTTTTTCATATCTATCCCTCGTTTATTTCGCACCCAATGAGCGTATGTAGGCGACGATCGATTCGATCTCGCTTTGCGTCAACTCGCGTCTGATCGGCGACGGATTTGAGAATCCGAGCATCACGGTCCCGCGTCGGCCGCGGCTGATCGTGCCGACCAGGTAGGTGTCCGTCACCGCCGCAAGAAAAGCCTTGTTGCCGAGTGCCGGCCCGTCGCCGCCGACGCCTTTTGCGCCGTGACAGCCCGCACAATTGGAGGTGAACAGCATTTCCCCTTGCTTAATGTCGCCGGCGGCCCAGATCTGCGGTTTGGCGTCGGGCTCGGCCTGCACGTTGCCGCCGAGCTGACGAATGTAGGCGACGAGTCCCTTCAACTCATCGTCGGTGAATCCGTTCTCACGTTCGCCCCACGGCAGCATCGGCCTTCCGGGACGGCCGCTTTTGATCGTCTTGATAAGAAAGTCGTCTGAAGCCAGTGCGAGAAAGTCTGGGTTCGTGATCGACGGGTTTGGTACGAGTCCGGGAAAGCGACTTCCCTTGCCTGCTGCTCCGTGACACGCCGAACAGGTTGCCGAATAGATCGTCGGGCCGTCGTTAGCAAATTCGCGGGCACCGAAACGCATCGCCTTTACGCGATCCTTCGGCAGGAAGGTGTCCGGCAGCGTACGCCGACGCAGGCTGAGCGTGTAAAGGGTCAGCAGATCGATCTGGTCATTGGAAAGCCCGAGAGCAGGCATTTGCGAACCGGCGACCGTCGACGCGGGCGACCGGAAGTGCTGGACGATCCAGTTGGCGACGGTGTGGTCGCCGGGAACACGCGTAAAATTGAGCTGATTCGGGTCTTTCAGTCCCGAAAGCGACAGATTTATACCCGCGTCGCCGCCAAAGGTCCCGACCGTATGACAGCCCGCGCATCCGAGCGAGTTGAACTGTGCCTTGCCCTCGATCAGTTTTGGGGCACCCATCTGCGTGTCGAGAAAGATCTTGATCGCAGCACGGTCGGTCTCGCTTACCTCGCTGAACGAGGTCTTCCATGCTCCGTCAGCCGTGGTCTGCAATTTTTGCAGGTGGGCCGCGTACCACTCAACGTTGTAGCCTTTGAGTCCAACGTGTGAGAGGTCAGGGCCTTCCATACCGGTGACGTTGCCGCCCGGCCGAAGCGTACCGCCCCGTCCGTCGAGCCGGTGGCACGCGTAACAGTCGAGCCGCTCAAATGTCTTCTTAGCATTCTCGAATGTCGCGAGATTAGGTACATTCAACGGCGTATGACATGTACCGCATCCGGCATACGCATATTTCGCGGGCAGCATCGGCTCGGTCCAGAAATGAACGTCGCCGTGAGCATCGGCCTTCTCGGTCGCCTGTCCCTGGCCGCCATGACATGTAGTGCATCCCATTTCTGTCGGGGAATGGACGACGGGCTTGTGTGCGGCACCTACCTTTGTGTCGGTGGTGATCTGTTCACCGGCAGCCATTCCGACGTGGCACGTAACGCAGCGGTCCGTGACCTTGAGATTTGGGTTGACGATCTGGCGCAGACGGACATCGGCGGGCCCCTCGGCTGTCTTGGCACCGGCCTGTATGCCGTGCCATTCCTTCATGAAATTCTCTGAGACCGCGGCGATAACGAGAAGGATCAACACCCCGAGACTTGAGACCATTAAAAGGTACTTATTCTTGTTCATGGCTTCAATGACCTCCCCAATCCGACGGCGACCAGAAGAAGTCCCAGTTTGGCCCTCGGAAATATGTACCGATGACCGTCAGCACAATGAACCCGCAAAGGAAACAGGTAAAGAGTGCAAGAGCCCCGGCCCGAGTTGAGTTAAATCGTTTGACTGCCCAGATCGAGTAGGCCGCGTATAGCGCGGTTAGGACCGTGCCGGGATTGACCAGCGTAATAACGAGCTGTGGAATGTCAGGGAACCATTCGCGGAGCCAGCCGAATTTGATCGCGAACGCTTCGACCGCGATCGAAGCCGCGAATCCGAACACGATCGACCATTTCACCAGCCGCCAGCCGCCCGGGCCGCCGAACCATTCGCCCGTGCCTTCCGTTTCGCGGTCGAGGAACGGTATCAACCCAAGGCCTATGATGCAGAGCATCGGGATGCCGATACCGCCGGTGAACGCCGAGAACGACACGATCTCCTGTAGCCCGAGGAAATACCACGGTGCTTTTGCGGGATTCTCGGGCACAAGCGGATTAGCCAGTTCCTTGAGCGGTGCGTCGGAAACAAACGCCAAGACGACACAGATCAGTATGGTCAGCATCAGCACGGCCAGCTCTGCGTAGAAAAGGTGCGGCATCGACGGGACTGTGTGCTCCGGCCCGGAGTTGACGGCGGGAGTCTTGCCCTTGACGACAGCGGCGAGCTGATAGGTTTTGGCCGGCTGGTCGGTGAACACGGGGAAGAATTCCTTGGCTTCGTCTGCCACGCGTTCGTCCGCGTCCGCAGGCTTGGCTAAGCCGCCATCTTTTCTGATACGCCAGAAATGAACCGCCATCAGCATGGCAAGTACAAGCGGCAGGATCATCACGTGCAGCAGGTAAAAGCGGATAAGAGCCTCTTCGCCGACCTTGTCGGAGCCGAGCAGGATCTCTCTCTGCAGGCCGCCAATATCGAGCCATTGTGTGACGCCCAACGCATCGGTGATCTCACGCGGGCTCTGTGCGATGTTCGCACCGATCGTGATCGCCCAGTATGCAAGCTGGTCCCAAGGGAGCAGATAACCTGTGAACGAAAGCCCGAGAGTCGTTACCAGCAGTCCCCAGCCGATCAGCCAGTTGAATTGACGCGGCTTGCGGTAAGACGCCGTGAAGAACGCCCTCGCCATGTGAATGATCACGCCGACGACCATCACGTTGGCCGCCCAGCGGTGAATGTTACGCATCAATCGGCCAGTCGGAACGACAAAATGAATGTCCTTGATCGATTGATAGGCGACCTCGGTGTACGGCTTGTAATAGAACATCAAAAGCACGCCTGTGATCAGCGTCAGGATGAACGCCGCGGTCGTCAGGATGCCGAGCCCCATCGTCGTCGACCAACGTAGCGACCAAAGGTGGGTGCGTACCGAGTGAAGATGCAGAAAGACGTTGCCGAAAATAAACGACGACCGCGTCCGGTCTGTCTTTGGAACGCCGCCGCGAAACATCGCGCGATAGACGCCCATTGGGACGGCCTTAAGATTCACCCAAAACTCGTTTAGTGCCGAATAGCCTTCTGCTTGCATATCTACACCTTTGTTCCGGTCTTGACCTTGGTCTCTTCGTCAATCGTGAACGCGGACCCGTTCTTCGCGACCTTTAGCCACGGAAGCGGCTTCGGTGCCGGGCCTTTTCTCACGGTGCCGTCTTTCGTAAAGCCGGAGCCGTGGCACGGACAGTCGAAACCCGCCGCGCTCGTCTTAACAATGCATCCCAGATGCGTACACACCGTCGAGATCGCGAAGACACCCTCTGCGTCGCGATATACGGCGACGTTCCTGCCCGGCGGGATGAATGCCTCGCCCTCGGGCAGCGTATCAGGCAGCGTGACGCTGAACTTCTTCGCGGGCGATGCGGACACGGCGGCCTTGGGGAGTTTCAGCATCCCGAAGATCGAGAATATGAATGCCACCGCCGTTGATCCGAGTGCCGCGAGCCCGAGAAAATCGCGACGCGGCATCGGCTCGGGATCAAAACGGGACTGTTTTTCATTTGGATGAGTCGTCATACACAGCTCCAACTGGTCTGAAAAGTCACACGTTCCATAGAGATGGCATCGACCGGGCACCGCATCGCGCACAACGCACACCGGATGCATCTGTCTTCGTCCTTGAGGATCGCCGAATTGTCTCCGAGGTCCGCACCGTCACCGATCGAGCGGTCGATCATCGAGGAAATGCCGGTATCAAGGTCGATCTTGTCGAGCGAGATCAGCTTGAGGCACTCTGTCGGGCAAACGTCTGCACAGCCGCCGCAAAGCACGCACCGCATTCCGTCAAAGACGGGCGTAACGCCGCAGTCGAGACATCTCGATGCCTCGCGCATCGCCTGTTCGCGGTCGAATCCGATCTCGACGATCTTTTCCGGATGTTCGAGGCGTTCTGCAGGCTCGATGGTCGGCACCTCGACACGGCGGATTGATTCGTAGCCGAGTTCGCGCCGGTACCGGTCGAGAACGACGTGCGTCTGGACGATCTCGCTTTCGAGCCGTTTTCCGGTCAAATAGTGATAAACGGAACGCGCCGCTGCCTTACCAGAGGCGACGGCATCTATCAGCAGGCGCGTTCCGTGGGCGAGATCGCCGGCGACAAAGACGCCTTTCCCCGTTGTTTCAAGAGTGTTGAGATCGACCTTAAGCCAGTCGCCCCGCATTCGCTCAATGTCGGTACCGCCGTCGTCAAGAAAGGTCAGCTTTGGTGCCTGGCCCACCGCGAGCAGCACCGTATCGCAAGGTATTACACGGGTTTCGTTGTCATCGTAAATCGGTGAGAATTTGCGTTCGTCGTCGTAAACCCGTAGGCATTTGCGAAACGCCACGCCGGTCACACTGCCAATGTCGTCGCGAACGATCTCAGTCGGTCCCCAACCGTTGCTGCGTTCTATACCTTCTTCATCGCCCTCGACGATCTCGATCGTGTCGGCGGGCATTTCCTCGGCCTCCTCGAGCGAGACAAGATGGACCCGTGTCGTCCCCGCAAGCCTCGCAGCCGTTCTCGCGGTATCGAATGCGATCTGACGCACGACTGAACGCGCGACGTCATAGGCGACATTACCGCCACCGACCACGACCACTTCATTGCCGACCTCAACACCCTCACCGAGCGAGACCGCCCGCAGCAGATCGACACCGCCGATCACGCCGGGACCATCCTCACCCTTGAGGCCAATGCCGCGGGACGATTTCGCGCCGACGGCAATGATCACAGCTGCATGGTCCTTTCTGAGATCGGCAAACGAGATGTCCTTGCCGATCTGAATGCCGCATTTGATCTCGACACCGAGTGCCTCGATAACCTCGACCTCTTTTTGGATCAGGTCGCGAGGCAACCGGTACGCGGGCACGCCGACGGCGAGCATTCCGGCAGCAACCGGCTCGATCTCAAAAACGGTGGGTTTGAAGCCTACGAGAGCCAGGTCGTGCGCGGCGCTCAAGCCGGCAGGGCCCGCGCCGATAATGGCGATCTTCTCGCCATTTCCGAGTTGAACCGACTTTTGACGTGCAAATTTTAGAAGGGCGGCAAGTTCCTCTGCATCGGCGGCGACCGGCGGAAGGAAAGCCTTGACCGATTCAAGTACCTCGCTTACCGGTTTTGCCTCAGGGCCGTACTGGTCACATACAAATCGTTTTAGGGCACGAATTGCAATGGGGCGGTCCTGGCCGACGAACTTGCCGTCATCATTTACCTTTGGGATCTTTCCGCGGCGGCATGCGATCTCGCATGGAGCTCCGCAGATACGGCCACAGATGGATGCAAAGGGATTTGGGCCGCGGGCGATAAGATATGCTTCGTCAAAGCGGCCGTCCGCTATCGCTCTGACATAACCACGCGCATCCGTATGTACCGGACACGCGGCCTGACAGGAGATCAGGTTTTTGTGATAGTTCGCGTCGGGGACGTGAACACTTAAAGGAGTCATCTCGTTTCAGTACTTACATAGTGCTGAAGCGAGTCTATTCCGCTCTAAATGCTCAATTTATGATCTGAATCACAACCTAAAAAGAAATTTGTGACAGCTCGGCTCATTAGGTCAAACTGCCAATACATCCGTAAGACAACGTTTGATCCGGTCGAACGAGTGTTGAATGTCGTTATCGAGTCCGACCGAGAATCTTACCAGGCCGTCGCTCAAGCCCATTGCCTCTCGTTCCTCAAGGGGTATTTCGGACGACGTGCTGTGTCCCGGGGCACTAAAAAGCGTTTTGAAATAGCCGAGGCTGACGGCTAGATAACCGACCTTTTCCTGCTGCATCCGCGTCATCAGGTCGTTTGCTTTTTCGAGGCTGCCGACGTCTACAGCGAGCATCCCACCGTATCCGTAGCCGGGATTCATTAACCGGGTAAGCAGTTCGTGCTGCGGATGTTCCGGCAGTCCCGGATAATAGACCTTTAGCCCCAAATTCTGCAGGTTTTCGGCGAGGAACATCGCATTCGCACTGTGTTGACGCATCCTTAAATGCAACGAGTGAAGATTTTTCAAAATACTCGCCGCCCGCGTACTGTCGAGCACAGCACCGAGCAACATCGAAGCGCCGGAATTGATATCCGTGAGCTTATGAATGAACTCGTCGCTCGCACACACCGCACCCGCAACGCAATCGCTGGTGCCGTTGATAAACTTCGTAAGGCTGTGCACGACCACGTCCGCTCCGAGTCTGATCGGGGAGAGGATCATCGGACTGAATGTGTTGTCCACGACGAGCTTGAGATCGTGCTCCTTGCAGATCGACGCCAGGGCGGGGATATCGGCGATCTCGAGCAAAGGATTGCTCATCGATTCGCAATAAATAACCCGCGTTCTTTCATTGATAAGTGACCTAACCTTGTTTGTATCGGCGAGGTCGACAAAATGCACCTTCACGCCGAAACGCGGCAGAAAATTCTTAAAGAACGCATACGTGCCGCCATAGATCGTCCGCGATGAGATCACCTCGTCGCTGCTGTCGCATAGCTGAATGATCGTCGAGCTGATCGCCGCCATGCCCGAGGCCTTTGCCTGGGCCGATTCGCTGTCCTCCATCCGGGCCAGCGCGTCCGAAAGAAACTTGTTTGTCGGATTCCAATGCCGCGAATAGAGAAAACAGCCCTCGATCTCGTGATCGAAGAGTTCCTCCATCTTGTCCGGGCTCATGAAAGTGTAGGTTGACGAGTCGGTTATCGACGGATTAACGTCTCCAAACTCGCCAAAAACAAGGAAATCCTGAATTGCGTTGCTAGGATCAAAATTTGAGTTCATAATTACCTGCTCTTATCAGCTCTCATTTTGAAGTTTCGAGCTGCCGAAAGTCATTTCTTCTATTTTGTCAACCAGACCCTAAAAATAGTATTGCTGGAACCGCTTTCCCCGCCGCTGTTGCGAAAAAAGATGCTCTTCTGTGTGCTGGCAATTCCTCCGACAATATGACCGACGAGTACTCGATCTCCTTTCAGTTCGTCCGCTTTAATGATCTCGTTTTCGTATACTGGAACGCCGGAATTCACAATGAACTCCGCACTTGACCCCAGGAAGCCGGGCATATCCGCGACCTTTGTCTCGGTCATTTTGCCGTCCCTTCCTCGGGCCACTTTGCCGATAACCTTTGTGAATGGCACATCATCATTTCTGATATAACCGGAAGCGGTCTCTTCAAACTGGCTGATCCCGCCGAAGAATATATTCTCCATTTGCTGCGTGGCGACACTGTAAAGAGCAACCTTTGCACTGTGATAATGGTTGAGATACTGCGCGAACGCGTTGTTTACGATATGCCTATCGCGGTGAATATCGACTGTGTTGATAAACGGAACATTTGCTCCAACCTGAAACACGCCGGAAAAGACCGTGAAACCCTGGACATTATTCGGAAATATCTGCGCCAGCATATTGAAATCACGCCGATGCAGATCAGATTTGTCTGTAACCGCTGAAGCGTTTTCAATGTTCAATCTGGTCCCGTCATCCTTGATGCGGAATCTTCTGATCTGCTCGCTGTACTGCTGATTGAAACCGGGCCCGTGGTCCGGGCCCATAGGATTATATCGTCCCTCAAATTTTTGGCCTCCGACCAGAAAATACATGTCACCTATCCGACCGATCTGTCCGCCGGTGACCGCAAAAGCCGGATTCGAGATCTGGCGAAAACACGGGGTAATATCGACGGCCGTCCGGACTGCCGCGATCAGGCAATCGACGTTGACCGCGGTTAATTTGTCATGAGTTATATGGTTGCGGACGGTTTTGCTGTAACCGTAACCACCGATCAGATACAACATCTTGCCGCGCTGTATGAACTGCATGTTCGTAGACTGCAGTTGCTCGCTCAAAGCGGCGGGCAGTAAGCTTACTGTGGCATTCCAACTACGCTTCGCTTCCGGATCGATGACTATGATATTTGTATTGT
>CAYSMU010000071.1:2757-10020 GCA_964432145.1 uncultured Chloracidobacterium sp. | reverse complement strand
CGATCCTTGGGCTTCGGACCTTCTTCTTTTTGCTCGCTGACTTAGCCGACCGTTTTCATTTCTTAAAGTACGGCCTTGCTTTCATACTGACGTTCATTGGTTTGAAGATGCTCTTGCCTCTTGCGGCGGGCGGTTTGATAATGTTGATTGGGAATAACGACCAATCGGCATTTGTGGTTTTCTTGAACCGATACCTCAACCATGAATTCGAGCAGGCTGTTATTAATCTTTCGCTTTCGGTCGTTGCAGGGGCGATCGCTTTGTCGATAATTCTCTCGTTGCTATTCCCGAAGGCTGAACTGGGCGAATCTGAGAGTGAATAACCTCGCCGCCGATGGAAGACAATAAATACCGCAAATACTACCTTGAATGGTGGAACATCAGGAAAAGCACGATCTATATCGTTGTCTCCGTGCTTGTCTTTGGCGGTAGTCTGTACTTCGGCATCAGATACGCGTCGCAACGCAATTGGTTCATTGCTGACGAGACGGCCAATTCCCCAAAAGATGCAGGCAAGATCATTTCATTCGAGGGCGATGTCCGGGTTACACGGGCTGCTACTCGTGAAACTATCGTCGTTACCAAAGAAACCTACGTATCGGCCGGAGATATCATACAGACAATGTCTGACGGGCGCGCGATAGTTCAGATGATCGACGGCTCGAGGTATCAGGTTCGGCCAAATAGTGCGATGACTGTGAAGCAGTCGACCTCGATCTTTGGCGCAAAAGATGTCCGCGTAGGGGTTGATGACGGGCAGGTCAATGTACGGACAAACGAACAGCCTGAGGGTACTAATAACATTGTCGAGGTAGCTGATTCCGAAAACCGTTTGTTATCGAATACTGATGCGAGTTTCAATGCGGATGCGGCAACGGGCGGCGGTGAGATCCGCATTAGCCGCGGCGGGGTAGAGACCACGATCGGCGGTGAAAAAACTATGATCGGCGAGAACGAATTCGCATCGGTCAATGGCGGAAAACTGTCTGCACGGGAAAAACTGATGAGTCCCCCGCGGCCTATTGCGCCGGATAACTCCGCTCAGATCCCAGATTCCACGGGCTCCGGTGTTAGTGTGACCTTCACATGGCAAGATCCCGAGGGAAATCCGGCTGCTAACTATTATCTCCAGATCTCTCGTTCACCTACGTTTGCGTCCGACGCAATAATGGTCGACCGCTCGAGCATGACCAGCCGCGAATTTCGGCTTTCCGGTATCGCTCCGGGAACATATTATTGGCGCTTAAAGGCGACCGGGCGCTCGGGCCAGACCACGAACTGGAATGATGCCTGGAAGTTCATTGTCGTGAAAGCGGGCGGGGGCGTCGCTATCGACGCGGTCGAGTGGACTGTCGAGAGGGTCGGGGGCAATATCTATCTGATCTCAGGCCGGACCGCTCCGGGCATGACCGTTCGTTCGCAGGGTCGGGAGACGATTGCGGGTGCGGATGGATCGTTCAAGATGCAGATCTCATCGCCTTCAGTAGAGACCGCCGTAGAGATCGGAGACGGACGCGGCAACCGGGCGGGTTTTATCGTCTCCCTTCGTAATGGCAATATCCTCCGCAGATATTGATCCAGGGGGCTTAATCGTGCACGTACACGATAATCAGAGACACGCGAAAGGGCGCACCAAACGACTTAAGTTCGCCCTTCTGCTGACCTTCGCGTATATGGTCGCGGAAGGTGTTGGCGGATGGTTGACCAACTCGCTCGCTCTTGTCGCCGATGCAGGGCACATGTTAACCGATGTCGCCGCAATGGGCCTGACACTGAGCTCGATCTGGTTTGCGGGGCGTCCCGCGACGGCACGAAAGACATTTGGATATTACCGTCTCGAGATCCTTGCAGCCTTTGTCAACGGAGTCGCCCTCGTATTGCTCTCTATTTGGGTGGTTTACGAGGCGTATTCACGTTGGGAGTCGCCTCCGGAGGTAAGCGGTCGACCGATGATGCTTATTGCGCTTGGCGGCCTGATCGTCAATATTGTGGCTGCAAAGCTCCTGCATTCCGGCCACGAGCATGACTTGAATATGCGTGGCGCGTGGCTCCACGTAATTGGCGATCTGCTTGGTTCGGCAGCCGCTTTGATAGCAGGAGTATTAATCACCGGGTTTGGCTGGATGTGGGCCGATCCGCTCACGAGTGTGCTGATAAGCCTAATAATAATAGGCGGTTCGTGGCGACTGATCTCTGAGTCGGTAAACGTTCTCCTTGAGGGAACCCCGGCACATATCGACCTTTCTTCGGTGGAGAGAGCGATACTTGAAACTGACGGCGTTGCGGGTACACACGACCTGCACGTTTGGACTATTTCTTCTGACATTTATGCTCTCTCGGTTCATATCAGTCATCGCGAATCTGTTGGCCATCAGCAGCTTCTTCAGCGTGTCCGGGCGGCCATTCATAGCGAGTTCGGTATCGATCATCTGACGATACAAATGGAAACGCTGGATCGCGAGGCCGAGGCGATATACGTCTGTGATCCGGGCACCAAATGCTTTGAGCCGGCCGCGCTGAAATAGATACGTTAGAGAATACGCATCGATGCCGGTGGGAGTGTAAGTTTTCCTTAATGTTCTCATGCCTCTAATTCACCTTAAATATGGCAGTGAACTGACCCCGTTTGAGTACGAAGCATCGAGATTCGATGTCCTCCAGACCGATACTTCACAAAACACATTAACAGATGCCGAGATCGGCCTGTTGCTCGATGAGCCGATCGATTCTTCTCCGCTTGAGGAGATCATTGCTCCGGGCGAGAGCGTACTATTCGTCGTTCCCGATGCTACGCGGCAGACGGCAGCGGGACAGGTGGTCAATCTGATCGTTCGACGTTTGATCGCGAATGGGAGCGCTCCGCATGACATTCGGGTCATCTTCGCGACAGGTATCCATCGAAAGGTCACTGAGGCCGAGAAGGCATTGATCCTTTCGCCGTTTATCGTTCAACGGATAAAAACGCTGGATCACGACCCTCGCGATCTAATGCAGCTCGCGGATCTGGGGAAGACCCCATCCGGGATCGAGGTCTCGTTGAACCGCGCCCTCATAGAACACGATCATGTCGTTACTGTCGGTGGCGTCTCGTTTCACTATTTTGCGGGATTTACCGGCGGACGAAAGTTGATCTGTCCCGGACTCTCGTCATCGAGGACGATCGCCCGGACACATCGACTGGCTTTCGATTTTGACAGACGAGAGCGTAGATCAGGCGTTGGTACGGCCCTGCTGGACAATAATCCTGTCCATGAAGCTTTTATGGAGGTCGTCGCGATGCGGCCTCCGTCGTTCTCGATCAACACGATCGTAAATGACGCCGGCAACGCGATCGATCTCTTCTGCGGGGACTGGAAGGCCGCACACCGTACCGCGTGCGGAGCATTCATGGCCAAGAATCAGATCCCGATAAACGAACGGCGGGAACTGGTGATCGCAAGTTGCGGCGGTTTGCCGTACGACCTCAATTTGATCCAGGCACATAAGGCTCTCGATGCCGCTTCAAGGGCGTGTCGCCCGGGCGGCACCATTGTCCTTTTTGCGGAGTGTCGGGATGGTTTCGGGAGGCCTGACTTTCTCAAATGGTTTGAACCTGGCAACAGCCGCGCTATCGGGGAAATGCTGGCTGAAAGGTATCAAGTCAACGGACAAACGGCGTGGAGCCTGATGGAGAAAGCTGAGCGATTTGAGGTCCTGATCGTAACGGATATTGACGACAGGTCGATCTCAAAGATGGGCATGAAAAAGGTCTCGGTTGAATTCGTATCTAATCTCCTCAAGAACGTTGGCGAAAAGGGGTACATATTTCCAAATGCCGCGCGGTCAATGGTCGTAGTTTAGGCGATTTGGAGGCGCGATGTTCCCTCCAGGCAATCTTGACAAAAAAATAATGTTTTGCGATTATTTGGTATTGAGAGCGGTTTCATTTCAGTGTTTAAGAGCGGTTTATGAAAATATCGGCACAAGAGGAATACGGCCTGCGTTGCCTGGTACAGCTTGCGAATTTACCCGCGGGAGATTCGTTGACGCTGCCGCAGATCGCCGAACGTGAAGGCATATCGACAGCTAATGCGGGTAAGCTGATGTGGCTATTGAACAAGGCCGATTTTGTTACATCAACGCGCGGAACTAAGGGCGGCTATTCGCTCTCCCGGCCGGCCGAGGACATTCGCTTGAATGAGATCATTAAGGTCCTCGATGAAAACGTGGTCGAGAAACATTGCGGTAGTTATACGGGAGTGCTCGACAGTTGTGTGCATAACGGCGACTGCGGCATTCGTTCGGTAATAACGGGACTTCACGAGATAGTGGAACATGCGTTATCGCAGATAACGCTTGCTCAACTTGTCGGCAACGAAAGCTCGGTGGGCGCCATGTTCCATAAGATACAAGGGATACACCGGACGCTTGATGCACAAAGGATCTAAGAGGTTTAACCACGAATGACACGAATGACTAATTAGTACCTCTTCATTCGAGCTATTCGTGTAATTCGTGGCAAAAGGGATAACGCTATGTCGACAGCAGCAGAATTATTAACAAATCGGGAATACAAATACGGCTTTGTCACCGATATCGAGACGGACACTATCGCCAAGGGGCTGTCTGAAGACACCGTTCGATTGATCTCGTCGAAGAAGAACGAACCGGAATGGCTTCTCGAATTTCGCCTGAAGGCCTATCGCCAGTGGCTGAAGATGTCGCCACCTGATAACTGGGCAAATTTCGATTATCCGGAAATCGATTTCCAGAATATCTCCTACTATTCGGCGCCGCGTCAGAAGCCAAAAAAGACATCAATGGACGAGGTCGACCCTGAGCTGATCAGAACCTTCGAGAAGCTTGGAATTCCGCTCTCGGAACAGAAGATGCTCGCGAATGTGGCGGTTGACGCTGTTTTTGACTCGGTCTCGGTCGCGACCACCTACAAAGCCAAACTCAAAGAAGCGGGCGTCATCTTTTGCTCCTTTACCGAAGCGGTCGCCGATTATCCCGAGCTTATCCAGAAATATCTCGGCTCGGTCGTTCCCGTCGGCGATAACTATTACGCGGCTTTGAACTCGGCCGTGTTTTCGGACGGGTCGTTCGTGTTTATCCCCAAGGGCGTCCGCTGTCCGATGGAACTATCGACATATTTCCGCATCAACACGCAGGAATCCGGCCAGTTTGAGCGAACCCTGATCGTTGCGGAAGAAGGAGGCTATGTCGCCTACAACGAAGGCTGCACCGCACCGCAGTTCGATACCAATCAGCTGCACGCCGCGGTTGTCGAACTCGTCGCTTTGGATGACGCCGAGATCAAATACTCGACCGTTCAGAACTGGTACGCCGGCGATGAGAACGGTAAGGGTGGCATTTATAACTTTGTGACAAAGCGCGGCGCGTGTAGGGGCGTAAACTCCAAGATCTCGTGGACGCAGGTTGAGACAGGGTCGGCGATCACCTGGAAATACCCAAGCGTTATTTTGCAGGGCGATAACTCGATAGGCGAATTTTACTCGGTCGCCCTTACCAACAACGCCCAGATCGCCGACACCGGAACGAAGATGATCCATCTCGGCAAGAACACCAGATCGACGATCATCTCGAAAGGCATCTCGGCCGGACACTCGAACAACTCGTACCGCGGCCTGGTCAAGATAATGCCCAAGGCAGACGGCGCTCGAAACTACACTCAGTGCGACTCGATGCTCATCGGCGGTAAGTCCGAGGCGAACACGTTCCCGTACATCGAGGTAATGAACAACACTGCTCGGGTTGAGCATGAAGCGACCACAAGCAAGATCAGCGAGGACCAGTTGTTTTACTTGCAGCAGCGCGGCATTTCGCAGGAAGATGCGGTTAGTTTGATCATCAATGGCTTTTGCAAGGAAGTCTTTCGAGAACTGCCGATGGAATATGCGGTTGAGGCGACTAAGCTTTTGGGATTGAAGCTCGAGGGCAGCGTCGGATAGCTCTCACGGTCACGGCTAAGGAGTGGCGTTATGGATAGCGTGCAGGTGAATATTAGGTCAACGTCTTCCGTCTTTGACGCGATGGTTCAGGAAGAACTTGTCGGGAGGCTGCAGAAGCTGCGAAAGGTGTCCAACGAGAACGGCAATCGCTCGGAATTTGCCCGTTTTCTCGAAGAAGTCGATTCGGCTCTCAAAAAGCTCGAAAATGGCACCTATGGTATCTGCGAAGAGTGTCACGAGCCGTTGGGCGCCGAGCGAATGCTGGCCGATCCTCTGGCTCGTGTTTGTCTTAGCGAACTTTCCGATCAGCAGAAGCAGTTGCTTGAGGACGACCTTCAGTTTGCTCGCGAGATCCAACGTGGATTGCTGCCCCCGCATGATCTCGCCCACGGGGTTTGGAAGGTCGATTACATTTACGAGCCTGCGGGTATTGTCAGTGGCGACTATTGCGACCTGATCGTTCATGACGGTGACCTTTATTTTATTTTGGGCGATGTTTCAGGCAAGGGGATGGCCGCCAGCCTGCTTATGTCGAATTTGCACGCGATATTTCATTCGCTAATCCCGCTAGGGCTGGGGTTAGCTGAACTAATGGCCCGCGCAAACCACCTATTGGTCGGCAGCAGCCTTGCCAACCAATTTGCGACCATTGTGTGTGGCAAGGCGGACAGCAACGGCGAGATCGAGACCGTTAATGCCGGCCACCTGCCGCCGCTGCTTATCAAGAATGGCGTTCAGGGAGAACTGGATTTCGCCGGTCTGCCGCTCGGGATGTTCTGTGAGGCAGAGTTTAGTTCGAGAAAAGTGCAGCTGCATCCCGGTGATTCTCTGCTGCTTTTTACCGATGGTGTGACCGAGACCATAAATGCGGATGGTATCGAATTTGGAACCGAACGCTTATTCGAGTCACTGAACGGTTTCGACTCAGGCGAGCCTTGTGACCTGATCGCTCATTGTGCCCGGCACGTCTCGCGATTTCGGGGCTATGCGGAACGACATGACGATCTCTCGATGCTCGCCCTTTCGTTCATCTAAAGATCAGATTATGCAAAGCATCCAACCGTCAGATCAACCGCAGCCAAAAGGCCATTATTCACCGGGAATCGAGCATAATGGCCTGATATTTGTGTCGGGTCAATTGCCCATGGACCTCGTGACACGTGAGCCGTTTACAGGGCCAATTGAAGAGCAAACTGAGCTTGCCCTGAAAAATGTCGAGGCTGTCCTCAAGGCTGGAGGCAGCGATCTAAGCGGTGTGATCCAGATGACGATCTATGTCTCGGATATGGAGCTTTGGGGTGCGGTAAAC
>CAYSMU010000071.1:0-2741 GCA_964432145.1 uncultured Chloracidobacterium sp. | reverse complement strand
GAGTGATGGGCAACCATCGTCCGGCGAGGGCGATCGTGCCGGTTAAGGATCTCCATTTTGATACAAAGATCGAGATACAGGCGATCGCGGCGAAGAAGGATTAGCCACAGAGAGCACAGAGGACACAGAGATGAGATTGGGAATATTGGCGGTGCTTTTGTTTGGGTTGGCGATAGCTGGTAATGCGCAGGCGAATGGAAAAAGAGCGGTTGAGAGTCCAGATGCTCCGAAAGCGATCGGGCCGTATTCGCAGGCGATCGTTGCAAATGGATTTATCTTCACCGCAGGACAAGTCGGCGCCGATCCGAAGACAGGTACATTGGTTGAAGGCGGGATCGAGGCGCAGACGGAGCAGGTTTTGAAAAATATCGAGGCGGTTCTAAAGGCCTCGGGGAGCAGTCTCGATGATGTTGTAAAAACGACGGTTTTTCTTGCCGATCTGAACGATTTTGCGAAGATGAACGAGATCTACGCGAAGCGGTTCAAAATGCCATTTCCCGCTCGCTCGACCGTACAGGTCGCTCGTCTGCCGCGTGACGCGAAGATCGAGATCGAGGCTGTTGCAGTTATCCGGGCAGGTGCGCCAGGTGACCGGAAATGATGTTGGATTATTACGGTATCGACTGGCTCGCGACAGTATGCGGATTGACGGGTGTTTACCTGATCGGCAGCCGGAAACGGATCGGTTTCCTGGTAATGATGGGCGCAAGCCTGAGTTGGCTTTCAGTTGGATTTATGATCCATAGCATAGCCTTGATCCTCGGCAGTGCGGTGTTTTTTTCGCTTCACGTTCGCGGTTGGTTCAAATGGAGCCGCGGCATGGAGGCAGGCTAGGGCAGAAATGTTATGAAACTCGATATGTTCCAGGTAGACGCATTCTCTTCGAGGCCGTTTGCGGGCAATCCGGCTGCCGTGGTGCCGCTTACAGATTGGCTGCCTACCGAGACAATGCTGGCTATCGCGGCGGAGAATAATCTGGCCGAGACAGCGTTCTTTGTCGCGAATGGGGATCAATTTGACCTTAAGTGGTTTACGCCGGAGGTCGAGATGGACCTCTGCGGCCACGCGACGCTCGCCTCGGCATTTGTGCTGTGGGATCAGCTGGCTTTTAGTGGGCCGCAGATCGAATTTAATACGCGTAGCGGACGGCTGACGGTCGAAAAGCGGGGTGACAAGCTCGTTCTCGATTTTCCGTCACGTCCGGCGAGTGAATGTGAAGTTCCGGCAGGTTTTACGGCGGCGCTCGGTGGTGAACCGGAAATGATTTTGAAGTCGCGGGATTACCTGGCCGTGTTTCCGAACGAGAGGGATGTCCTTTCGCTGCGGCCCGATTTTCGTGCGATCAAAGATCTTGGCGTTCACGCCGTGATCGTTACCGCTCCGGGTGAGACCTGCGACTTTGTATCCAGATTTTTCGCTCCCGGCGTTGGTGTGGATGAGGATCCGGTTACAGGCTCGGCACACTGCACACTTATACCGTATTGGGCTGAGAGGCTGGGGAAGAACGAGCTTTTCGCTCGTCAGGTCAGCCGCCGCGGCGGCGAGCTTTATTGTGAACTCGTTGGCGACCGAGTCAAGATCGGGGGCCAGGCATCTCTATTTATGAAAGGTGAGATCTATGTCTAAGGTTGCGATCGTAATATTTGATGACTTTACGGATTTAGACCTGTTCCTCATGTGGGACTTGTTAAATCGGGTGAAGGTCCCTGATTGGTCAGTGAGGATTGTTGGGACACGAGATTCGCATGTGTCAAAGACCGGAATTGCGATCCCGACTCATGGCCGCATCGAAGAAGCTAACGAAGCCGACGCGGTACTTTTTGTCAGCGGTTCGGGTGCCCGCGTTTGTATCGAGGATGCCAATTGGCTTGCAAAATTTGATCTCGATCCGGAACGGCAGATCATCGGTTCTATATGTTCAGGCGCGTTGATCCTTGCAAAGCTAGGCTTACTCGAAGGGAAAACAGCGACGACTTATCCAACGATGAAATCGACACTCGAATCCTTTGGCATCGAGGTCGTTGAACGACCGTTTATTTCGCACGGCAATATCGCCACCGCCGGCGGATGCCTTGCTCAACAATATCTCGTCGCTTGGCTGGTAGAAAAACTGGCTGACAGGGAATGGAGTGATCTGATCCTGAAATCGATCCAACCGGTCGGGGAGGGGTTGTTTTTTGAAGATGCAGAAATGCTGACGAGACTCTACGCACCCGTATCGGCGAAGGCGGCGGTTTGATCAAGTGGAAGTCCGGATCGCCAATCATAGGGACGCCGATGCGATCTCATCGCTGATACTTGAAGCGTTTTCCCCATTCAGATCGGAGTATACCGACGGGGCTTTCGAATACACGACCCCATCGGCCGAAGTCGTTCGCGGGCGTGTTGACGAAGGTCCGATATGGTTGGCCGAGATCGACGGAAAACCGGTCGGGACAGTCTCGGGCTTGCCCGAAGGCGAGAGGTTCTATATTCGCAGTATGGCTATCGTCCCGACGGCGCAAAGGAAAGGTGTTGGCCAAAAGCTGCTGGAGACCCTCGAAAAGTACGCGAGCGAAAATGGATTTAGGAGATTGTACCTCTACACGACCTATGTCCTTCCAGGGGCGAAACGGCTCTATGAGAAGAATGGATTTTATGTATTAAGAGAGACTCCGCCGGACGAATGGTTTGGGATGGGCGGACTCGAGATGGAGAAGATACTAGACTGATCGGTCATTGAGTACACAGAAATGGATGAG
>CAYSMU010000070.1:0-10083 GCA_964432145.1 uncultured Chloracidobacterium sp. | reverse complement strand
CGCCGGAGCCTTTTTTATTGAGCGATATCTAGAGCGACAAGCGACGGTCTCAACGGCACGATAGTTGCGCGACTTTATTCTAGTGAGGCCAATCACCTGAAATAACCTATGAACAGTTCGAAGATTTTCGCGCCAAAGCGCGAGTAGTTTCAGTATTCCGGCGTGATCTGATCGGCCTCGTTGATCACGCAAGGAGGCAGAATGAAAAGGACGGGCATTCGGATATTGATGATCTTGTCACTGCTGGCCGGCGTGATCTATGCACAAACGACCGAGTTTACCTATCAAGGCAGCTTGAGTGACGGAGCAACCGCGGCAAACGGAGTTTATGACTTTGAGTTTCTGTTGTTTGACGCATCCGGCGGGGGGACGCAGGTCGGTCCGACGCTCGCGAGAAACGGCGTAACGGTCGTCAACGGAGCGTTCGCCGTTAACCTGAATTTCGGCGATCAGTTTCCGGGTGCAGGACGCTTTCTGGAGATACGCGTCAGGCCCGCCGGCGGCGGGGCATTTACCTCGCTGTCGCCGCGGCAAATGGTCAACAGTTCGCCGTATGCCGTCAGAAGCGTGACGGCCGAGAATGCGGTAAACGCGGTGAACGCGACCACTGCGACTACCGCGACGACCGCACTGCAGTTGAACGGACAGCCGCCGTCCTTCTACCAGGACGCATCGAACCTAACTAGCGGCACCCTGGATGTTGCCCGCCTGCCCGTACCGCTTGCTCTGACCGGCAACGTAACATCGGAGATCATCCGCGGCGAGAACGCTTCGACCGCGGACGGCTCCTCGGGCATCCACGGAGTGTCAACGGGGTCGACCGGCGCGTCAAACGGCGTGCGCGGCACGACGAACAGCACAAGCGGGCGTGGCGTATTTGGCTCGGCCACGGCAACAAGCGGCGAGACTCTGGGCGGACTCTTCGAAAGCGCCAGCTCGAGCGGACGGGGTGTCTATGGTGATGCTACGTCATCGACGGGTGTCACTTTTGGCGTTTCCGGAAGGAGCTCGAGCACTGAAGGAAGTGGCGTTTCAGGCTGGGCCACGGCCACTAACGGCGTGACCTACGGCATTCGGGGAAGGACCGACAGCACTAGCGGGATCGGGGTGTATGGAGTCTCCTATTCGACGACAGGAGTGACCTATGGCGGACTTTTCCAGAGTGACAGTACGACCGGGCGCGCCATTGCCAGCCGGGCCACGGCCAGCACAGGTGAGAATTTCGGTGGGCAGTTTCAGAGCGACAGCACGGCCGGGACCGGCGTATTCGGCGCGGCCGCAGCCACCACGGGCACAACCTACGGCGTGGTGGGCAGGAGCGACAGCACCTCCGGCATCGGCGTATTTGGTGTGACAACGGCCACCAGCGGCATTACCTACGGCGGCCTTTTCCAGACCAACAGCACGGAGGGTAGGGCCTTTGCCGGTAAGGCAACGGCGACGACGGGCATCACTTTCGGCGGGCACTTCCAGAGCGACAGTTCGGACGGCAGGGGCGTTGCCGCAAAAGCAACGGCAACCACCGGCACGACGTTTGGCGGGCACTTCCAGAGCGACAGCACTACAGGGAACGGCGTATTCGGTCTGGCTACGGCTCCAACCGGTGAAACCTACGGTGTGAGAGGGGAAAGCAGCAGTACAGACGGCCGTGGAATTTCCGGTTTGGCAACGGCCACCACGGGTACAACCTATGGCGGCTACTTCCGCAGTGACAGTACGTCGGGGCGCGGGGTTCTTGGAGTGGCCACGGCATCTACCGGCGAAACCTACGGCGTTAGGGGCGAGAACAGCAGCACGGGTGGGCGTGGCGTATTTGGGTCAGCCACGGCGACCACTGGAGAAACATATGGCGTTAGAGGCGAGAGCTCTAGCTCGGGTGGGCGCGGTGTATTCGGCTCAGCAACCGCTACATCCGGTGACGCTGTCGGAGGTTATTTCCAAAGCGATAGTTCATCCGGCCGTGGCGTACTTGGAAAGGCAACTGCCGCCTCGGGAAGTACTTACGGTGTCAGGGGCGAGAGTTCGAGCCCGACCGGGACGGGTGTTTTTGGTGCGACTACGTCCATCTCCGGTGTTAACAATGCAGTAACAGGACAGAGTGAAAGCACTGAAGGCGCCGGTGTTTTCGGTGCTGCCACGGCCACGACGGGTACCAGTTACGGAGGGTTTTTCGGGAGTGCAAGCACAGCGGGTACCGGCGTTTTCGGATCGGCGAGCGCCGGGAGCGGCACAACTTACGGGTTGTTTGGCCAAAGCATGAGCGATACAGGGACGGGTGTTTTTGGCTGGGGCAGGTCGGTCACCGGCCAATCTTACGGCGGAAGATTCTATGCCGACAGCACATCAGGGTATGGCGTCTATAGTATTGCGACCGCTACTACCGGAAGCACTTTTGGCGTTTTTGGCAGGACCGAAAGTACATCCGGGCGCGGTGTTATGGGCGTGGCCACAGCCACAAGCGGGTCAGCCTACGGCGTAAGAGGGCAAACCGCGAGCTCGGGCGGACGAGGCGTCGACGGGATCAATACAAGTGGTGGTGTGGGCGTGGGCGGCAGCAGCACCGGCGGTGGTGTCGGCGTGTACGGCGTGGGCGTCGGTACCGGTGCCCGCGGCGTTTGGGGCATCGGCGGGACCGGGGAAGGCGCATATGGCGTGTATTCCAGCGGTGAGTTGGGGGCGTCGGGCTCTAAGTCCTTTCGGATCGACCACCCGGACGATCCGGAGAACAAGGTGCTTCGCCACTTTTCCACCGAAAGCCCGGAGGTCATAAATTTCTATCGCGGAATGGTGGTCCTCGACGGCAATGGCGAGGCGATCGTCAAACTACCGGCTTATTTCGCGAAGATCAACAAAGAACCGAGTTACACACTTACGGCTGTCGGGGTTCCGATGCCGAGCCTCCACATCGCCGAGGAGATCGACGCGAAAGCTCTCTCCGTTGGTGCCGATGCCGGCCCCGGAGTGGCTGCACCTATCTGTTCATTCCGCATAGCGGGCGGCGTGCCGGGTGCCAAGGTGTCGTGGCGGGTCGAGGCCGTCCGTAATGACCTGTGGATGCAGCAGAACAGGCCTCAGGTCGAGGTCGAGAAGAAAGGGGCCGAGAAAGGCACTTACCAGCACCCTGAACTCTACGGTCAGCCAAAGGCGAAGGGAACCGGTTACGATCCGTCGCCGGAAAATGAAACTCAGTTCAGAAAAACTCCCACTCCGCAAGCCGAGCCGATATCCGGCCGGCGTCCTTAGACGTGAAAGGAGCGAAAGTCATGATCATTCGAAATTTTCTGGCGATATTTTTTGGCTTCTTATTTTTGTGCTCGATCGCGTCGGCTCAAACGACGGCATTCTCGTATCAGGGAATGTTGAATGACAACGGTGTTCTCGCCTCGGGAAATTATGATATTGAGTTCAAGCTGTTCGATGTTATTGACGGCGGTTCGCAAGTAGGCTCGACCCTGCAGCGGCTAAATGTCGCGGTTGCGAACGGCACATTCACCGTTTCCCTCGACTTTGGGGCTGCGGTCTTCTCAGGGGCGGCTCGATTTCTCGACATCGCGGTTCGTAATGCCGGCGGCGGGGCCTTTTCGCAATTGACACCGCGACAGCCTATCATCTCGGCCCCATATGCCATTCAAAGTCTGAACGCATCAACGGCAACCACGGCAGCAAATGCCGCGACCGCAACTAATTTCAGTGGTTCGTTGTCAGGTGATGTAACCGGAACTCAATCCGCCGCGATAATAGCGCCGAACGCCGTCACGACTTCAAAGATCGCAGATTCAAGTATCACGAACGCAAAACTCTCGAATGGCAGCGTTACTGATGCCAAGATCGTCGATGTCGCGGGCGGCAAGGTAACCGGGACCTTGCCCGTAACCACGATTCCTGCCGGCAGCAACAACTATATTCAAAACTCGTCAAGCAACGATCAGACTGCGAACTTCACGATCAACGGCACGGGGATCGCAAATATTTTTAACGCCCGGACGTATTTCCTCATCGCGGGCAGCCGCATTCTGTGGAACGCGGGAACGAACAATCTCTTTGCCGGCGTTAATTCCGGGTCCCTGAACACCGGAGTTTCCAATTCGTTTTTTGGCGCGTCAGCGGGCCAGGCGAATACCTCCGGCGGCGGCAATTCGTTTTTCGGCAAAGATGCCGGATGGGCGAACACAACCGGTTTCAGCAATTCCTTTTTCGGCACGTCTGCCGGTTATTCGAATACATCAGGCGACAGCAACGCCTTTTTTGGCAGGGATGCCGGTTTCGCGAATACTAGCGGCGTCGCAAACGCTTTCTTTGGGCGGAGTGCCGGCAGCTTAAATTCGACCGGAATGGCAAACTCGTTTTTTGGATACTTTTCCGGCAAAGCAAACTCGACCGGCATCGGCAATTCGTTTTTCGGTACTTATGCCGGGCAGTCGAACACAACTGGTTACGACAATTCGTTTTTTGGAATATTCGCGGCGAGTTCAAATACCGCAGGCAACTCAAACTCGTTCTTTGGCAGGGATGCCGGTTATGCCAACTCGAACGGCTCGAACAATGTATTTATAGGCCGCATGGCGGGCTTCGCAAACACCGTGGGAAACAGTAATACGATCATAGGCGATGCTGCCGACCTCAGCGCATCTGATTTGACATTTGCGACCGCTATTGGTTCATTGGCCGTTGTCAGTTCGAGCAACCAGTTACAGCTTGGGCGTGACGGGAGCGATACGGTCCGGATCGGCAGTCTGGCGGCTGCCGTCGCCACGAATCTTTGCGTAAGCAGCAATAATGTCCTCTCTGCCTGCACATCGAGCCGTCGTTACAAAGAGAACATTAAGGCGCTCCGCAGCGGTCTGAACCTGATTCAACTACTGCGACCCGTTACATTTGACTGGAAAGGCCGCAGCGAGGCCGACATCGGCCTGGTCGCCGAGGAGGTTGCCGCGGTCGAGCCTCGTCTGGTCACGCTCGACCGTGACGGCGAAGTTCAGGGCGTCAAATACGACCAGCTCAGCGTTGTTCTCATCGAAGCGATCAAGGAGCAGCAAACGCAGATCGACGCCCAGAGCAAGTTGATCGAGCAACAAGCTGCGATCAACAGGGATCTGCAGACCCAGATCGCCGCGTTAAAGTCACTCTTTTGTCGAAAAAACCGCAGTTCGACATTCTGTCGAACTCGAAAATGAGGTAGGCGATCATGAAACGCGTAATATCATTGGTATTGGGTATGGCGATGGTACAGTTTCTTGCGTTTCCGCAGTCGGGAGGGACATTTACGATCACCAAGTCAGTTATCGCGAACGGGGGCGGCCAGACGGTGGCGGGCGTGTTCGCTCTCGACAGTACGATCGGCCAGCATCTTGCCGGAACCACATCGACAGGCGGCGTATTCAGCTTGACAGGTGGTTACTGGGGCGGCAGTACCCAGGGAGGCGGCACGCCGACTCCTACTCCGACGGCGACTCCGACTGCAACACCGACCGGCACACCCACGCCTACACCGACGATGACGCCAACCGCGACGCCAACGCCAAGCGGCGGATTTGAGAGCGATGTAGCTCCCAGGACAAGTGGAGATGGCGAGGTGATCACTGGCGATGTGGTGATCGTGCGGCGGTTCGTGACCGGGCTCGACACGCCCAACGAAACAACAAATGAATTCCAACGGGCGGATGCCGCACCGCGTACAAGTCTAGGCGACGCGGCTATTACGTCAGGAGATGTCGTACAGGCCCGACGCTACGCCACGGGGCTTGACCCGCTTACGGAAGCGGGCGGCCCGACGGCTCCACCCCTTGTACCGGTCGGACTCGCCGAAGCCATAGACCAGGTTTACGCTTATCCGTCAGGCCGCGAGGTCGGTTTTGGCGAGGCGAGTTATGGTGCCCCATCGACGATCACGATCCCCGTTGAGATGACAACCCATGGCGATGAGGCGGCGATAAGCTTTACGCTGGAATACGACGCGTCTAAGCTGCAAAATCCGCAGGTAGTGATGAGCGACGCCTTCGGCGAAAAAGCCGTACTGACTGTCAATGACGTCGAGTCCGGCCGGATCGGGATCCTGATCGATTCGACGGAAACTATCACCGCATCCGCTATGCCGAGGAGAATAATCTCAGTGACATTTAATGTGCGGAACGGAAGTGTGGGCGAATCGTTTGTAAGGATCACAGGCAGTTTGGCTCCAAAGAGTCTTTCTGACCAGACCGGAAGGAAACCTACTGCTCGCTGGACCGATGCCGCGCTCTCGGTGACGCTGGATCATTGACTATTAGTCCGATCCAGTTATGCCCAAACCGAATAATGCGAGTATCAAGAATGCAGATGACCCTCTTCGTTGGGATCTTAGTTTGTCTGCGGCCGGAACATTTCCGTCTGGCTGACGTAAAGCCCGTTTAGCCAGAAAAAGACGGAGGTTATTCGGGATGATGTCAGAAACAAGGGTTGGACGTGTTGTGGGTATTATTCTGCTGGTCCAGATGGCATCGGCACTGATCCTGCCCTTTGTTTTGATGGGCGCCGTGGTCAAGGGGTATCCGGAATATCTCGAAACGGCAGCTGCGAGCGGGGGGCAGATCCGCACGGGGATCGGCCTGTCATTCGTTGGCCTCGTGCTAACCCTCGCGCTCGGGGTTTGGCTTTATCCTGTCTTCAGCCAATACAGCAAACGAGCGGCTCTATGGTTCCTCGCCGTCTGCGCGATCAGCGCGAGTCTGGACGCAGTGCATAATGCTTCGGTGATGTCCATGCTGGCGGTAGGCGAAAGATTTGCTGCCGCTGGCGGGGCAGATCTGGCATTTTATCAATCGGGGGCCGCCGCGGCGGCGTCGATGCGACGGTCCGCCCATATCGTGCAACTGATAGCCATCGGCGCGTGGATGGCGACTTTCTATATTTCGCTTTGGCGGTTTTGCCTTGTCCCGCGGGCATTGTCAGCCCTTGGGCTCGTAGGTGTCGCGGGCCAATTTACCGGTGTTACGGTGATGATGTTTCTTGGTTACCCGTCACTCGGTTACCTGGCAATGCCCCTCGCACCGATCCACGCGGCAACAGCGCTCTGGTTGATCGTTAGAGGCCTTCGCAGTTTGTCGCCGCCCGATACGAAGGAGACGGAAAGCGATATTCGCTAACCCTTCCCCATACGCTCATACGCATCACAATGATCCTCGTTCAAACGCTCTGCCTTAGCCAGGTGATCGTGTTTTTCCTTTGACTGTGTCTAGAAGCCTACATTCATAGCTCGGCTATCCGTGGATACTCCTATTAGAGTTAGGGTTTTCTTGACCCGGCTTTTGCGGTGAGAGCCGCGACAGGATCATAAATAACCAAAGGAGAAACAAACATGAACAATCAAGCTACACGAGCGGAACGGGAATCCGGCCTTTTAACCGGTATGTTTACAGACAAGGAGAGCACGGAAAGTGCATATAGATCGCTGCGTGAACGCGGATACTCCGATGATGAGATCAATGTCGTGATGTCAGATGACACGCGAAAGAAATATTACGGCGATGGCAAAAGCACCACGGAAACCGAGCTCGGGACAAAAGCCGCTGAGGGAATGGGTTATGGGAGTGCCATTGGCGGTACGCTGGGCGCCGTGATCGGCGGCATCGCGGCTCTCGGCACAAATCTTGTGCTGCCGGGTGTAGGACTGGTGGTCTGGGGGCCGATCGCTGCGGCGCTTGCCGGTGCCGGAGCTGGCGCAACCACCGGCGGATGGGTCGGAGCCTTGATCGGATACGGTATACCGGAGGATCGCGCCAAGGAGTACGAGGAAGGCATCAGGAACGGCGGAACTGTCCTGGGTGTTTCGCCCAAGTCGAACGAGGACGCCGACTATTTCGAGAAGGATTGGACGACCAATCATCGCGGCCAGAAGATCTATCGCTGATCGCTCACTGTGAATGTCATCTGAGGGCCGGGACATCTATTCCGGCCCTCACGGTGTTAATGAGTCAACTAATAGGAGAGGAATAGATGAAATATATATCGGTTCTTTTACTTTCGGTTGTTGCCGCCGCTGCGGGATGCACCTCGACGAGCAATAACGCCAACATGCGCGGAACGAACACCAATACGGGTTACACCGTAAATTCCGAGACCAATGCCAAACCTTCGATGCCCGCAAACGTAACCAACATCTCGCCCCCGGCGATGAACGCGCCGCCCTCGCCGAATCGCAACTCGAACGCCTATGTGGTAAATTCCAATTCGAACGTGCCGGTCAAGAAATTGCCTAACACTAACAAATAGCGTGCGGCCGGTCCGTCGGTTCGTCATTCTCCCACGCCCGACCGGGCCTAAACCCGGCGGGCATTTTATGTTTGCGCAGAACGTTGACGGTGCTCCCGACGAGCGTGCGATGTTTTTGATCGCGTAGAAGAAAAGGCCGCCCCTTCGGACGGCCCCGTATTCGATCTCTGCATGATTGGCTAGATCCCGTCTGGGATGATCTCGACCTTTACGTTAAAGTTTCCCGAGTTGTCGTCCAGATTGCCTTCGTTGATCCCGAGGAAGAGCGCTCCGTCGCGTGTTGCGGTAAACTCCCGCGACGCACCAACATAGATAAAGTCGTTGTTGTCGTCACCGATCACTGCGATCAGAGCGCCGGTAGCGACATTCTTGAGCAGTTTTTGCGTATCTTCGATAGACGGATCACCGCTCGGAGTGGTCGAGCGATTGCGTCCGAGCGAGACCTTCCCGTCACCGCTGATGCGGATACGCTGGCCTTTTTTGACGACCCAACCGCTATTGGTCCAGCCATTTGCCGTTCCGTCGGCGGTTACCTTGATCGTCCACGCGATCGGGGGCATCTTGTCACCTGAGGGCCGTTTGGCAGACGAATTATTGACCACGACAGAGGCGGGCTCGTCGGCAACGTCGCTAACGACCGGCTCTTTGTATGATGCGGTGCGATTCGTTACGGCGGGCTGTGATTCCTCGAACCTGATCGACTCGACTTCGGACGCCATAAAGGTCATTTCCCGCTTTCGTGCGCCCTCGCCCATCGCGACGATGAACTTGCCGCCGCCGAAACTGACGATCTTGCCTTTGATAATGCTTCCATCCTTAAGCCGGATCGTGTCACCGAACGCCACCGCTGTGACGGCAAAGATCAGGACCAACGAAACGAGAACCCGGATTAGTTTAGTGCTGAGCCGCATAATTCCTCCGCTAACTGCTGAGACAATAAGAAAATTGACGCCAGACATCGCTATTAAACACAACACGAGCCAATTTGGCCGGATTAGAGATGATATTTGATCGGATCGAGTTGTAACAATTGCGTTTGAGGCGCGTCTTCAATCGCGATACTACACAATTTTGTTCAAGTTGTAAATGAATATTTGCTACGTAGGTTATTGCAAATAATATAGTTCTAGCTCGCTGTGGAAAAGTATGTGGAAATAATTTGCGAGAAAGCAGCGGCGCGCTGCGAGGGGCGCGCCGCTGCGGTAATCCGATAGCCCGGTCTTACCCGGCTACTTTTCAGTTGAACGCCGCAGCTCTATCCGCTGGACGCCTTTTGCCTGCATCGGCTGAACCCCGCTGCCCGCCGGCTTATCATCGGCCGTCATTATTTCTTCCTCGAGTACTTCGCCGCGAAGCCGTATCGTCGAAACGAGGAGCAGATTGTCATACTTGAACGGCGAAATAAGGGCATCACCGAGCAGTCGTGCCGGCAATCGTATGCCGTTGCCTTCATCTATATAGAGGTCAGCGGATCCGGTGCCGCGACAGAGTTTGTAGTCCTTGACCTGCTTCACTGCTCCGGCTTCGCTGTAGGTAGTCTTCCAGATCGTGCATGTGTTGTCGGCGGTCGGGTAGGCGCCGATCTCGCGAGTAACATCAACCGCCGGGGCATCGGGTTTGACAGGAAGATTAGTGAGTTTGCCGGTCCATTTGCCTTCCCACGCAGCGATCGGCGATGCCGGCTCCGGCTTGATCTTCTTGACGTACTTGTCGTACCACGCGAGGTATCGCTCGTAGCGGTCGCGAACATAGCTTGGCCGTGAAATGCCGTGGTTCTCATTCGGATAAATGATCAACTGCGTTTCGACGCCAAGGCTGCGGAGAGCCTGATACATC
>CAYSMU010000069.1:0-10113 GCA_964432145.1 uncultured Chloracidobacterium sp. | reverse complement strand
GTTCCAGCGTTGCTTTAAGGCCTGAAACCCGGCGTTCAAGTTCATCCAGCTCCTTAACACGAGCTTGTTTTGCGGTGAGTTCGGCGGTCAATGCCTCTATCTGGGAACCCAGCTCCGCGACATGAGCCGATACGGCCTTATGCTCTTCCTCGACCGTTTCTGACCTCGTTAATTCGCCCTCTGAGCGTGCGATCGTCTCGCGGACGGCCACGATCTGCGAATCCAGCAGCCGCGAGGTCTCACGGAGCTTTTCCGCCGCCTGACGGTATTCCTCGACCTTCAGAAGACGGTCAAATGCAACCTTGCGTTCGGTCGCCCCCTCCAGAAAGATCGCCGTAAATGTACCTTGCGGGACGCCGATCGCTTGTTTGAAAAGCGACCGAAGGTCCGTCCCCGGTTCGAGGCCGAGATGCTGCCACAGAAACCGCATCACCTCTTCCTTTTTGTCCGCAATACGCGTTTGCAGCCTCGGATCGGTCACGTTCCAGCCGGCCGCGGTATCGCGAAATACGACATACTCCCTCTCGTCCAGGCTGCTTTCGAACGTAACGCGGACCCACCCTTTTTTTGCCCCGCGGCGAAGGAAATCTTCCTTTTTATAATCGAGCAGGTCAAACATCACCCACGCGATCGCTTCGATCAGGGTCGTCTTACCGGCGCCGTTCTCACCGGTGATCGCGGTCGTACCGCGGCTGAAGTCGAAACTGGAAGCCGCGTGAGATTTAATGTTCTCAAGCTCGATCTTGGAGATATGCATTCGCTACATCAAGTTTAGAATACTCGTCGGCGAAAACGCGACAGCCGCGAACCCCGCGGATGGCGGTGTCCCGACTTTTTCCCTTTTTCCCCCGGCATAATACAGTGTATTACACCTCGTGTTCCCGTAAATGCCATATTCACAGCATTTAGTGATTTCAACTCTTCGTCCCCGCCCGCGATCTTCAAGATAATTGGTACGACTGAGTACGTCTCAGTACTACTCACGACTACTCAGTCATACCGGTTAAGGCGGATTCGGCACCGGCTTTTCCCCGTTTTCTTGTCTTTCGCTCCGGATATGGCGTTCCGGGTCCGGGACTTTTTCGGCGGCATCTTTGCATAAAATGGGGCAATACCAACCCGCCGATAATGTAGCACAATGCCGCTATTTGTTCGGCGACATCGTCAGATGCATTCAGGGACAGCAAAAGGCAGAGAAAGAACAAATTCTTCCTCTGCCTCCGACTCACCCGTGTCGGTGAAAGTTAGTTGTAGCTGCTCAGGGCCTCGCCTTCATCGTCAAAGACGTCGAAAACGGTAAGAAGCTTTGTAATCGCCAGCAGGTCCTGGATCTTCTGGGTAAGCTTGAGGAGCTTGAGGTGGCCGCCCTCTTTCTTCACGGCAGTAAAGCTGGAGACGAGTTCGCCGATACCGCTCGAATCGATGTAGCCAACACCCGCCAGATTAAGCAGGATCTTATTCTTGCCTTCGCCCAGAAGACGGCGAATGGCATTGCGAAGGGCCACACTGCCCTCGCCGATAGTGACCTTTCCCGACAGATCGAGAATCGTAACGTCGCCTGCCTGGCGCTCGGAAATCGTGATATCAGACATTTTTATCTCCTCTTCCTTTCTAATAAATTAGTTGCGAAAGCAAATAGTAACGGAAAAAGGCTAAAAGTGAAAGAGGGGAAAAGTGAAAAAGCTGTACTCGCGAATTCAGACTTTTTCTCGTTTTCACCGTTTCCGTTTTAGGCTTTATCGCTTTTTCACCATCTTGACTTCGAGCCCACCGCCATCAGGATTTGACCATTTGATCTCGTCCATGAACGAGTTCATAAAGAGAATGCCGCGCCCGTTGCATTTGAGCAGATTTTCGGGGTCCGTCGGGTCGGGAATATCCTCGACCTTAAAGCCGGTGCCGAAATCGCGCACGGTGATCTCAAACACTTCGCCCGAATCCGCAAGCCTGACCCGAACCTGCTTGCTCTCGTCAAACTTATTGCCATGCTTGACGGCATTGGCGACCGATTCGCGGATCGCAAGATCGATCGCGTAGATGAACTCATCACCGCAGCCACAGCTTTTAGCAAATTCGTCAGCTGCCGTCGCGGCTTCTTCGACGGATTCGATACGGCTAGGTAGTTCTATTTCCCGAATGGCAGTCACAGCGTATGTTTTGTAAGGTATAGGTTTAGCGTGGGCGCTGTCAAGACGGTCCACCGCTCCGCGTCGTGGAAAATGCAAACCAGGAAAGTAAAAAGGGCAAGCTCGCTTAGCGGGATCGTTCATTTGCCGGGCGATAAATCGATCTCGCATCGCTCGGCAATGCTCGCATCTATCGCGGACGGCACGACCCGAATAGAGAATTACGCGGCTAGCGCCGACTGCACGTCAACGCTCGAATGTATGCGAACACTGGGCGTGACGATCGAGAGCGACGGCGGCCCAATCGTCGTTTATGGCGTTGGAAAAGACGGCTTGCGTTCGGCCGCTGCTCCACTCGACTGCGGCAACAGCGGGACGACGATGCGGCTGCTTTCGGGAATATTGGCCGGTCAGCCGTTCGAGACAACCCTGACCGGCGACGACTCGCTCCGAAGCCGCCCAATGAAACGGATCATCGAGCCGCTCGAACTAATGGGAGCGTCGATCACATCCGACGGCGGACGAGCTCCGTTGACAATTCGGGGGACGCGGCCTCTCGATCCTATCACTTACCGGCCGCCTGTCGCCTCGGCACAGATCAAATCCTGCGTGATGCTCGCGGGACTATTTGGCGATGGGACCACTACTGTCATCGAACCTGTTCCGACACGCGACCATACCGAGCGTATGCTTGCTTGGTTCGGGGTCGACGTTGATATCAAGACAGAGGTTGACGGCACGCACATTTCGGTGAACGGTGATTCGCGATTAACTGGACGCGTCCTTCGCGTTCCCGGCGACATTTCGGCGGCGGCATTTTTTTTGGTTGCCGCAGCGTGCCTCGACGGGTCGGACATAACGATGCCTAAAGTCGGGGCCAATCCGTCGCGATACGGCATTATCGATGTTCTGAGGTCGCTCGGCGCCGATATCGAAGTTTCAAAGGTGATAGAGGCCTGCAACGAGCCGGTCGCGGACATCCGTGTCCGCGGCGGCCTGCGTGAGATGGCGGGAGATGAAATGCCGGTGATCCGCGGCGAGCTGATCGCGAATATGATCGATGAGATCCCGATCCTCGCCGTATTCGGTACGCAGCTAAGGAAGGGCCTTGAGATCCGCGATGCCGGCGAACTGCGTGTTAAGGAATCGGACCGCATCGCCGCGGTTGTCAGGAATCTCAGGCTAATGGGCGCCGAGGTCGAAGAATTTGACGACGGGCTGCGTGTGGCTCCGTCGCAGCTCCGCGGAGCATCGGTCGAGACCTATCACGATCACAGGATCGCGATGGCATTCGCGGTCGCCGGACTTTTTGCCGATGGCGAGACCGAGGTCATCGGTGCCGATTGCGCGGCCGTTTCGTTCCCCGGCTTTTTCGAAACGCTTGAGTCTGTCGTAATGTAGGGCCTGGGTCTTGATGAATAAGAATATCCGAATTGCGCTGACAGGGTTCATGGGCGTTGGTAAATCCAGCGTTGCCCGCCATTTGGCGCAGATGATAAGAACACGCCGGATCGACCTCGACCATTATATTGAGCAAAAGGAACAGCGTCGGATCGCCGAGATAATAGATTCAGACGGCATCGACCGATACCGCGAGATAGAAAGCGAATGCCTTGCAATGGCACTCGGTGAAAAAAACGCCCGCATTCTGAGCCTCGGCGGCGGCACGTGGACGATACCTGCGAACCGCGAATTGCTCAAGTCGCACGGCTATACAAGCGTTTGGCTCGAATCCACGTTTGAGCATTGCTGGCTCAATATCTCATTTTCTCGTAAGGATCGGCCATTGGCTCGCAACAAGGCCGATGCCCTGAAATTGTTCGAGGAAAGGCAAAAGGTTTACTGTCTCGCTGACTGGCATTTTATAGTCCGTTCCGGCTTCACTTCATACGAGGTAGCGGAAAAGATCGCGGAGGAGATTTTTTCCTGACCACGACGATCTTTGGTTGCTTATACGGTCAAATTCAATCAAACTAGACCTACTAATTAAATTAGTCCCGGCTAATGGTATTGGCCGGTAGATTTGTTACTATCGCAAAACATTTATTGGGGTTTTCGCGATATATAGACACGATTTTGATAAGTTTTTTCGGGAGGAAAGATGAAAATTAAATTTCTTACAGTACTAACTTTGGCATTTGCACTCTTCCTGAGTGCGTGCGGAAAGAGTGACGCCGATCTGCAGAAGGCTGCGACCGACAAGCTCACCGCGGATAAGATCGCCGGCGTGACCGTTGCCGTCAAAGACGGCGTTGCTACCCTGACGGGTGAAGTTGCCGATGCTACGGTCAAGAGCAAAGCCGAGGCCGCTGTCAAGGGTGTCGAAGGCATCAAGTCAGTGACCAACAACTGCACGACGAAGCCGCTGCCGACACCTGTGCCGCCGTCACCGGATAAGATGCTCGAGGGAACCATAAATGAGAATCTCAAGAAGAAGGGCATTTCGGGCGTAATGGTCGCGGTCAAAGACGGCGAAGTTACTCTTAGCGGCACGGTCGACAAGGCCAAGGTCGCCGAGGTCATGATGGCCGCCAACGAGACAAAGCCCAAAAAGGTCATTAACAATCTCAACAAGTAAGCCGACAAAGGAGGAAATATGTCACTACAAGAGAAATATCTATCTTTGCTTGAAATGGCGAACGCCAACGGCACGACTTATGAGTTGAGCGAAGGCGACGGCGTTCTGCACGTCAACGGAACTGCCCCTAGTGCCGAGGCAAAGGCCGAGCTTTGGGCTGAGTATGAACGTCTCGATCCCGATTTTCAGTCGGGCGACCTCATTCTCAACATTACCGCGGGCGACGCAGCCGGCGGCGGTGCCAACACTTACACGGTCGAGCCGGGCGACAACCTGAGCAAGATCGGCGCGAAGTACGGTGTCACGTGGAAGGCGATCTTTGACGCTAACCGCGACATCCTGAATAACCCGGACCTAATTCATCCGGGGCAGGAGTTGAAGATCCCATAGGTTGAAGGTCAATTAGATCAAAGGCCTGGCGCACGCGTCGGGCCTTTTTTGTTTCTAGCACGGCCGTCATCAATTTGGTACATTCTCCTAATAATGTCTCTCGAAACAGACTTTATCGTCATCGGCAGCGGCGTCGCGGGCCTCCGGGCATCGATCGAGCTTGCCTCGGTCGGTGCAAATGTCACGGTTTTGACCAAGGACAAGGCTAGTGAATCGAACACCGAATATGCTCAGGGCGGCGTTGCGGTAGTTCTCTCGGACGACGATAACGCGGAACTGCACGAGGGCGATACGCTGGTTGCCGGCGCCGGGCTTTGCGATGCTAAGGCGGTGGAAACGCTCGTCACCGAGGGCACAAAGTACATTAAACAGCTTATCGATTGGGGCGGCGAATTTGACCGCGAAGGCGGCAAACTTGTCTTCACCCAAGAGGCGGCGCATTCTCGCCGGCGGATCATCCACGCACACGGTGATTCGACCGGTGCGGAGTTTGTTCGATCTCTTATCGCCCGTGCCCGCGTTGAGAAAACGATCAACCTGACGCCGTTCGCCAATACCGAAAGCCTGATCGTTAGCGACGGACGCTGCGTCGGAGTAAGGTTTCTCGATCCGGTATTGCGTGCTCCGCGTGAGATCTATGCTAATGCCGTGATCATGTGTACGGGTGGTGCGGGCCAGCTTTATTTGCACACGACCAATCCCTCGGTCGCTACCGGGGACGGCATGGCGATGGCTTATTTCGCCGGGGCCGAAATGGCGGATATGGAATTCGTGCAGTTTCATCCGACAGCTCTGAGTTTGGAGAACGCCCCGCGGTTTCTACTGTCCGAGGCGATGCGCGGCGAGGGCGGGATCCTTAAGAACAAGTACGGGGAACGCTTCATGCCGCGCTACGACGAGCGGGCCGAGCTTGCCCCGCGTGATATCGTCTCCCGGTCGATAGTTGCAGAGATGCGGCGGACGGGAACACGAACGGTTTTTCTTGATATGACTGCTCTCGATGCCGACTTTCTCAAGCATCGTTTCCCAAAGATATATGAGACCTGCATGATATACGGCCTCGATATCTCGAAAGATATGCTGCCGGTGTCGCCCGCATCGCATTATTGCATGGGCGGGATTCGCACCGATCTGCGTGGCCGCAGCACTCTGCCGGGACTGTATGCCGCAGGCGAGGTTTCGTGTACGGGTGTTCACGGGGCAAATCGCCTGGCGTCGAATTCCCTGCTCGAGGGCCTGGTTTTTGGCGCGAGAGCGGGCGAGGCGGCGGCGGGCGATAGTGGGCAGTGGTCAATAGCCGGCGACCGGAATCGCTCTGAAAACAGAGAATCCGCGACCCGCGACCCACAGCCGGCGATGAGTACCGCGGTTAAAAAACGCGTAAAACGCATAATGTGGGAACGCGTCGGAATTTTAAGGGAACGCGGCGCCCTTGTGCGGGCCATACAGGAATTTGATCAGATCGCCGCAGGAAACCTGACCACCTCATCGCGAAACTTTGTCACCCTTGCGCGGCTGGTCGCGGCTGCCGCACTCTGGCGCGAGGAGTCAAGAGGCGGCCATTTCCGTACTGACTTTCCCGACACACGCGACGAGTGGCGGAAACATTCTATCCAGCGTATAGGTGAGCCCATCTCATCTGCCGGGCAAATGGATTTTGACACCGGACGCACAGTTAATTAGAATTCAGACAAATCACACAAGAGGAAGTGTTTCGATCTCTATGCAGATCTCGGCTACAACTCTAAATCTAGCATCAATGATCTCGCATCATGCGAGGCTCGCACCGGAGAAGGAAGCGATCGTCTGGGAGAATCTCCGCCTGACTTTTGGCGAGCTGGACAAGCTCTCGAATCGTGTCGCGAACGCGTTGACGGAGATGGGCATCGGTTATGGCGATAAGGTCGCCCTGAGTTGCCCAAACCTGCCGTTCTTCCCGATCGTTTACTACGGCATCATGAAGGCCGGGGCCGTCGTCGTGCCGCTGAATGTGCTATTCAAGCCGCGTGAGGTCGCCTACCACCTGGCAGATTCGGACGCTAAGGGCATTTTCGTTTTTGAAGGTACTGACGAGCTTCCGCTGGCCCAGACTGTGAAAGAAGCGTTTGACCAGGTCCAATCCTGCGAACATCTGGTCGTGATGACCAAGGACCTGATGGCGTCGAGTCCGTTCAACGAACATCAGACATTGACGGCGCTGACGTTTGACCGGCCCGAGACCTTCGACATTTTTCCGACGAGGCCCGACGACACATGCGCGATCCTCTACACATCCGGAACAACGGGCCAGCCAAAAGGTGCCGAACTAACGCATCTCAATCTCTATTCCAATGTCACGACGACATTCCTGATCCATTTGCCTGTACTGGATTTCACCGACGGCGAGCAAAAGACGTGCCTGATCACCTTGCCGCTCTTTCACACCACCGGCCAGACCGTGCAGATGAACACGCAGATGTACGCCGGCCACCGCGTAGTGCTTTTGCCCCGCTTCGATCCAAGGGCAACACTCGACGCAATGGTAGCAGAGCGGGTCAGCTTCTGGGTCGGCGTTCCGACGATGTATTGGGCACTGCTCAAATATGTACACGAGACGGGCTACGATATCGGCAAGATCAAGGAAACCATGAAGGTCTGCACCTCGGGCGGTGCACCGATGCCGGTCGAGGTAATGCGGGAGTTTCAGGAGGTCTTCGGCGTTCGCGTTATGGAGGGCTATGGCCTTTCGGAGACGTCGCCACTGGCGACCTTTAACCATTTCGAAAGACCGTCTAAGCCCGGGACTGTCGGCCAGGCCATCTTTGGAGTCGAAGTTAAGTGCTTTGACGACAACGATAACGAGGTCGCACCCGGCGAACGCGGCGAAGTGGTCATTCGGGGCACGAACGTGATGAAGGGCTATTACAAACGGCCCGAGGCGACGGCCGAGGCGTTTCGCAGCGGCTGGTTCCACACGGGCGACATCGGTATTAAAGACGACGAAGGCTACCTCGCCATCGTTGATCGCAAAAAGGATATGATCCTTCGCGGAGGCTACAACATCTATCCGCGTGAACTGGAGGAAGTGATCATCACGCATCCTTCCGTTTCGTTATGCGCGGTGATAGGCGTCCAGGATGAGCGGTTGGGTGAAGAGGTAAAAGCGTTCGTAGTGCTGAAACAAGGCGAGCAGCTTTCCGAAAGCGAATTCACCGAGTGGTGCAAGACCCAGTTCGCGGCGAACAAATATCCGCGTTACGTCGAATTTCGCGAAAGCCTTCCGATCGGCGGCACCGGGAAGATATTCAAACGTGCGTTGAAGGAAGAGGCGGCCTGACCTTTGCGTTCTTTGTAGCTTTGCGGGAAACTTCTACTTTTATGAAGGTTCCCGTAAAGCTCTCCATACTTCTCATATTTGTAGTAGTTGCAGTTGCCTGCCTCAATTCCAAGTCGGCGCGTTATTCCATCCAGACGAGCAAAGCATACGAAGCATCTCTCTTTCGCCAGAATTGCGCGATCTGCCACGGCCCAGAGGCCGAGGGTAAGACTCTTGCGGACGGGCGCGTGATACCCAATATCCGCGACGGCGAACACAAGTACAAAACGGCCGAAGCGATCCGCGACCATATTGCTAACGGCGGCAACGGCATGGTGCCATTTCGCGACCAATTGACCGCCCGCGAGATCGATATGCTGGTCAATTTTGTTATCAACGACCTAAGAAAATGAGTTTGCCCACAAAAAACACGAAGATCACACAAATTAGGACATTTGCTGCACATTTGGTTATTTCGTTCCTTTCGTGTGTTTCGTGGGCTAATATGGTTCTATGAAGATATTGATCACAGGTGCCAGCGGCCTCGTCGGCACCGAATTGCAGAAGTCATTTGCCGCGAAGGGTTACGAAATGCTCCTTGCCTCGCGGAAAGAACCGGCCGACGACAAACATATTCAATGGAGCGTCGAGGACGGTTTTACCGAACCCGAAAAACTTGAGGGTATCGACGCCGTTGTACATCTCGCGGGCGAGAATGTCAGCGGAGGGCTTCGTTGGAGCGATGAAAAGAAGAAGGCGATCCGCGATAGCCGCGTTTTGGGCACGAGAAACGTAGTCGACGCGATCTCAAAGCTAAAAGATAAACCGAAAGTTTTCGTCGCCTCTTCTGCGATCGGATTTTACGGCGAACGCGGCGACGAAGAGGTCACCGAATCGTCCGCCATCGGCAGCGGTTTTCTCTCTGATGTCAGCAAAGAATGGGAAGCCGAGTCGCGCCGTGCAGAGGACGCCGGAATTCGTACCGTTCTGCTCCGCACCGGCATCGTCCTCTCCAAGGACGGCGGCGCATTGGGAACGATGCTCACGCCGTTCAAACTCGGCGTCGGCGGCGTGGTCGGCAGCGGCAAGCAATGGATGAGCTGGATCTCGATGGAAGACGAGATCGCCATCATAAACTTCGTCATCGAAAACGAAAACATCCGCGGTGCCGTCAATGCCGTCAGCCCCAATCCGGTGACGAACGAGGAGTTCACTAAGACCTTGGGTGAGATACTCTACCGTCCCACCTTCCTTCCTTTGCCTGAATTTGCTGTTTCGATGATCTTCGGCGAAATGGGCGATGCGTTGCTTTTGGCAAGTACAAAGGTGATCCCTAAACGGCTAACTGATGCGGGGTTTGAATTCAAATATCCCGATCTGAAACCGGCTATAGAAAACGCAACAAAATAAAACAATCTGCTCAATGAAGACATTTTTGCGAATCCTTGTCGTATTCGGAATCATCGATATGGTTGTTGCGGTTGTGGAGGCAGTAGCTGGAAATCCAGTTTCAGCAAAGATCTTTCTCGGTTTTGTATGCCTCGTTATCGGCGTCGGTGGCCTCTTCTTGTTAAAATTGTTCAAGAAGAACTAAGTTGTTCTTCGTTTCCAACCAAGAGCTAACCCGATACCTCCCAGAATCAGTATTGCGGATAATGCCAGTCGCATAGTCGCGACCTCCCTAAGAATCAAGATCCCGAGTACTGCCGCGAGGACCGGTACTG
>CAYSMU010000068.1:2105-10197 GCA_964432145.1 uncultured Chloracidobacterium sp. | reverse complement strand
CCAGGCGGTGCGTCACGAGCTGCTCTCGGATATGCTCGACGCCGGGAAACGCGAATTGCTGGCCCGCCGAATGGACTTTGCGTCGGGCGGTGATTTTGAGAATGACCTGGCCCTGCACACGGATAATGTGAACCGCGTTTTTTCGAGAGTATTTGGCGAGCTTGCCGCGATCGAGGTTCCCGGGGTCCACCTGTCCGACATTCCGGATCCTACCGAACGGACGCGCTCCTATGTCCTCGCCTCCATCGAAAAGAGCGATGTCGAATTCGCCCCGGACGACAGGCACGCCGCGGTCTTTGAACGCCTAACCGAGGTCTCGCCGCATTTTGCGACTATGCTCGCGGCAAATCCGCAGCTTGTGGCCGAACTTCCCGACCCGGAAGACGTCTTTGATGAACCCGATTACGCCGCCGGAATGATGGACGCAGTCGAACAGTCGCGCGATTTCGGTACCCGGCTCTCGGCAATGCGAAAGGCCTGGGCTCGATATCTGCTGAACATCGTCGTGCGTGATATCTACGGGAAGATCACGATAAGCGAGGCCAAAGGTCTGCAGACATCTCTCGCTGAGGCGAGCATTGCCGCCGCTCTGCAGGCGGTCCGCGACGAACTCGCACATCGCTATCAGGATCAGGCGATCCAGCTTGATCTGGCGATCATGGCGGTCGGCAAGCTCGGCGGGAAAGGCGTCGATTACGACAGCGACCTCGACCTGATCGTCGTCTATTTCGATCCGAAGCACGTTGTTGCCGGCGTCACGGCTTCGGAGTTCTACAGCCGAGCCGTCGAGCTGTTTACGACCGCACTATCGTCGATGACACGGGACGGCAGCCTCTATCGCGTGGACCTGCGGCTTCGCCCCTTCGGCACAAAGGGGATGAGCGCGATCTCGATCGACTCGTTCCTCGCCTATATGGAAGACACGGCCGCGATCTGGGAGATGCTGGCATTCGTCAAGCTGCGTTTTGCCGCCGGCTTGCCTGAGATCGGGAATAATGTCGAGTCCGAGACTCGACGGCTGATCCATGAACGAGCGGCCGCGATTGACCCCGCCGAACTCGCTGCCGAGACACGTCGCGTCCGGCTCGCTCTCGAACAACAACGTGCACGCGTCAGAAGAACCGGCGAGATCGACATCAAGTATGGTTCAGGCGGTATGCTCGATGTTTACTTTGCAATGCGCTTTTTGCAGCTCCGAGACAACGTGCCCGACGAAGCAGACGACCGCTCAACATCCTCGATGCTCATGCGGCTGCACAGGAATGGCTCGCTTGATACCGCCGCATTCGATAGTTTCCATTCAGGCTACAGGTTCCTTGCCGATCTCGACCACAACCTTCGCCTTACCGTCGGCCGTACAACGCGTATACCGGCCGCCAATCAGCATGCTCTTGCTGTTATCGCCGGTCGTATGGGCCTCGCGTCGTCTGCCGACCTCCTCGAGAAACTGACTTTCCATCGCCTTGCCATCCGGGAAGGGTTTGATCTTGTTTTGGGTTAATGGCGTGTTTCGAGCAGGACGCAGATCAGATATGAAGAAATTCACTGCCACAATCATTCTCTTCTCGCTCGCATTTTTGTCGAGTTCTTTGTCGTTCGGTCAAAAGGCGATTACGCCCGGCCGTGACGTCGTGATCCCTGACGGTTCTGAAATATCGGCGATGACGACCGAAACGATCTCCAGCAAGACTGCCCAGGAAGACGATCCGATCACATTTAAAGTCGAGGAGGACCTGGTTATCGACGGAGTGGTCGTTATAGCCAAGGGAACCGCCATAAAGGGGATCGTAACAAACGCTAAGAAGAGCTGATTTCTCGGCAAAGGTGGGGAATTAAATATTCGTCTGGAAACCACCACAACCGTTGATGGTCAAAAATTAAAGGTTCGGGCATCCAAAGGCAAGGAAGGCGAAAACAAGACTGGCACTACGATCGCCCTTACTGTCCTTTTGGGGCCGGTCGGCCTGTTGAAGCGCGGAAAGAACGCTGAGATCAAGGAGGGAACCAAGATCAAGGTTTTTACCGACGAGGAAAAGACGGTCAAAGTGATTACTCCATAGTGGCGTTTTGAATACCGTGTTTGCCATAGTCCCTCGATGAGAACCGCGTTTCGGCGCGGTTTTTCTTTGTGAAAGCGTCAACCCCGACGAAACGTATGATTGGCGGTCTAGACACTATTGCCGACCTCGGTAGCGGTCCGCTCGTTTTGCCTTCGCAACGATGCACCCTATACTGTGTGTAAATCTTTAGAACAGGAGTAACAAGCCAGTTTATGTTCAGGAAAAGCGTTGCCCTTCTTGTATTTTGTGCGTTTTTGACGGCAAGCGTGCCGGCACAGAAATTTGACTATCCAAAACCCCGTCGCGGCGATCAGGTCGATGATTATCACGGCACTAAGGTCGCCGACCCGTACCGATGGATGGAGGACACCGAGTCCGCCGACATGAAGGCCTGGATCGAGGCCGAGAACAAGATCACCTTTGACTACCTCGGCAAGATCCCCCAGCGGGAAAAGATCAAGAACCGCCTGACCGAGCTTTGGAATTACGAGCGTTACGGAGCACCGGCCAAGATCGCGGACGGCTTCTACATCTATTCGAAAAATGACGGCCTGCAAAATCAGAGTGTTCTTTACAGGGCCTCGTCGATCAACGATCCGGGTAAGGTGTTTTTCGACCCGAACAAACTTCGCGAGGACGGTACCGCGGCACTTAGCGGTTCGAGCTTTACCGAGGACGGCAAACTATGGGCGTACGGCGTTTCGCAGGCCGGCTCTGACCGGACCGAGTGGTTTGTCATGGACACGGCAACAGGCAAGCTGCTGCCCGATACGCTCGCACCCAATCGCAACGGCTTTCAGGCGTGGGCAAAGGACAATTCCGGCTTTTATTACAGCAGCTACGCCGCTACGGCAAAGGGCACCGAGCTAAAGGCAGCGACCCAGTTTCAAAAGGTCTATTATCACAAGCTCGGCACGCCGCAGTCGGCTGACGAGGTCGTTTACGAGCGTCCCGATAATGGCGAATACTTCAGCGGGGTCGAGATCTCAGAGGACGGCAACTGGATGATCATTACGGTCGGCAAGGGCACCGAGCGAATGAACATGGTCTATTTCAAGAATCTGACGATGCAAAAGGCGCCGATCATGCCGCTCGTCGAGAATCTCGAGAACAGTTGGAATTTCATCGGCAACGACGGCTCGGTGTTCTACTTTGAGACAGATAAAGACGCGTCTCGCGGCCGCATTGTAAAGGTGGACGTACTCGCTAAGGACAAGGTTTGGAAGGACGTCGTCCCACAATCGAAAGATACGCTCAGCGGCGTTTCTTTTATCAATAACCAGTTCGTGCTCAACTATCTGCAGGACGCTCACACGCAGATCAAGATCTACGACACCGATGGAAAATGGGTCCGCGACGTCGCCCTTCCGGGGATCGGCTCGGCCGGCGGATTCGGCGGAAAGCGTCATTACACCGAGGCGTTTTATACCTATTCTAGTTTTAACCAGCCGCCGACCATCTACCGCTACGATATGAAGACCGGCAATAGCTCTGTGTTCAGAAAAGCGGGAGCAAAAGTCGATCCTGACCTTTACGAGGTCAAAGAGGTATTCTTCCCGTCGAAGGACGGCACCGAAATACCGATGTTCCTGACCTACAAAAAAGGAATCAAACTCGACGGGTCTAATCCGACGCTGCTTTACGGATACGGAGGCTTTAACATCGCCACGACGCCGGGCTTTTCGATCGCTCGAGTCGCATGGCTCGAGATGGGCGGCATTTACGCCTCGGTATGCCTTCGCGGCGGAAGCGAATACGGTAAGGACTGGTGGAAGGCGGGTTCACGTCTCAACAAGCAAAACGTATTTGACGATTTCGCGTGGGCCGGAAAATGGCTGATTGCCAACAAATACACATCGACGCCGAAGCTCGCGATCCAGGGGGGCTCGAACGGCGGCCTTCTTGTGGGCGCGACGCTCAATCAACATCCGGACCTGTTCGGGGCCGCGATCCCGCAGGTCGGCGTGATGGACATGCTTCGGTTTGACAAGTTCACGATCGGCTGGGCGTGGCGCTCTGATTATGGCGACCCGAAGGACCCGGCGGACTTCAAGGCGATGTACGCGTATTCGCCGTACCATAATGCAAAGCCCGGCACCAAGTATCCGCCGACACTGGTAACGACGGCAGATCATGACGACCGTGTCTTCCCAGCCCATTCGTTCAAATACACCGCGGCGATGCAGTACGCTCAAGCCGGTGACGCCCCCGTGCTGATCCGGATCCAGACACGCGGCGGCCACGGGGCGGGCCTGCCGACCGCTCTTGCCATCGAACAGCAGGCGGACATCTATGCATTCCTGGTCAAGAGCCTGGGAATGAAATAGGCACGCAAGCTCAACGTTAATAATGGCCCCGCATCACACGGGGCCATTTTGTCTTTACCCGGAACTTCCTAAAGGCGAATGGAAATACCAACAGACAGGCGGGCCGTCAGTTTTTGGGAGGCGTTTCGTTTCTGGGTAAAGCTCGGCTTTATCTCGTTCGGCGGCCCCGCTGGACAGATAGCGATCATGCACAAAGAACTGGTCGAAAAGCGCCGCTGGCTGGGCGAGGAACGCTTCCTGCACGCCCTTAACTACTGCATGCTGCTGCCCGGCCCGGAAGCTCAGCAGTTGGCGGTCTACATCGGCTGGCTTATGCACCGTACGATCGGCGGTATCGTTGCCGGTGCGTTTTTCGTGATCCCATCGATCTTCGTTCTGCTAGCGCTTTCATATGTTTATGCCGCTTACGGGCACGTTCCGATGATCGCCGGAGTTCTTGACGGTTTCAAACCGATCGTAGTAGCCATCGTTGTCGAAGCGTTATTCAAGATAGGCAAACGGGCCTTAAAGCGTGAAGTTCATATTTCGATCGCAGGCCTCGCATTTGTCTCTATCTATTTTTTTCAGGTCCCGTTTCCGACTATTGTCCTCGCAGCAGCGATTATCGGCTTCGCCGGAGTGCGTCTGGTCCCGTCACAATTCAGCTCGCCGGACGCAGCTCCGAAAAATACGGAAACGAGTCGCGCATCCCTGGTCGTCGACGACGACAGCGAGCAGCTTGAACACGCCATACCGACGCGCGCACGAACTCTCAGGGTCCTGGCGGCCGGAGTTGTGCTCTGGCTGCTACCTTTTGTCGCTCTTATTGCCTGGCGCGGGTATGACGGGCTGCACGCGCAGGAGTATCGGTTCTTTACTGTTTCGGCACTAGTTACGTTCGGAGGTGCGTACGCGGTTCTCGCTTACGTTACCCAGGCCGTCACAATAGCCCCTTACAATTGGATCACACCCGTGCAGGCGGTCGATGGCCTCGCTTTGGCTGAAACAACACCGGGGCCGCTTATTATGGTGCTGCAGTTCATTGGATTTATGGCAGGATGGAATAATCCTCCCGATGGTATGAGCCCGCTCGCAAGCGGCGTGACCGGGGCACTTCTCGCAACCTACACGACATTCTTGCCATCATTTATCTTTATATTCGTTGGAGCTCCGTACATCGAAAAGCTCCGGGGCAACAAGGCCCTGGCGGGCACGCTGACCGGTGTAACCGCTGCGATCGTCGGTGTGATCCTGAATCTCGCCCTTGTCTTCGGAGCGGCAGTCATCTTGCCCGCCGGATATTCCGGCAGTATCGATTGGTTTGCTCTAACACTTAGTCTCGCGGCGTTCGTTGCTCTCGTTCTGAAGATCGACGTACTGTGGATAATTCTAGGCGGAGGCCTGGCCGGTCTTATACGCGCATTCGCATTTAATGCCGGATAGACATTTTCGAAAATAATTTTTTTCGCAAAATTTTTAGGGTCAATTAACCGTTCAGCGAACGTTGTGCAAAACGTGAAAATAGGTGCCGCTCCCGTAAATTTACGCCATAAAGACCTTGCTCGATTTCCCACAATTTTATCCACAGGCACCGCGGGATTTTATCCACAGTTTTTGCACAGAAGGCCCGTAAAATAAGGGCAATAGTTAAAGTATTTTCTACTTGACATCGAAAAAATCGGGTGTAAGATGGTTTCACAGTCGAGATCGCTACGGGGATTTTGACCGGCACCGAGAGGTGGGACGGACACGGTGACGTGACTGTTCGAGGGCAGAAGGAGCGGAAAGCCGCTGCCTGGTACGCTCGGAGCCGAAGCCGAAAGGCTTGCTAGGATCAGCCGCAAGGCAGATCTGAGTTGCCCGGATAAAAACGGGTAACGCTCGTTGGAAATGATCAGCCAATGGGAGCTACGCCGCTCGAAGCCGAAAGGCGATCGAGCCTCGTTGCCGGGAACGTAACCGGCGGTGGAGGAAAAGCCACCACAACAAAAACCTAATGGTACCGGACGCGAGAGCGTCACAGAGAAGTGAAAACTGCTTTGGGTACTGACCGGAAGATGCTCCCCGCAGAGCATCGTCGGGATACAAAATCGGCGGTTCGAACGTGTACATGCGAGAGCCGCCACCCCTTTGACGAAAGGCTTCGGCCGATCGAAAAAGAAAAATAAACGCGTCGATGAAGCTAGCAATAGCCACTCGACGCTTTTGTTTGTTTGGCCCGCGTTATTCGTATCTCAGTGAGTCGATAGGGTCCAGTTTGGCCGCCTTCCAGGCCGGCAGCAGGCCAAAGACCAGCCCGATCCCGACCGATACGCAAAATCCAACGATCGGAGCCCAGATCGGAATATAGGTCGGCAAAATGAATTGGATCAGCAGCGACAGCCCGACGCCGATCAAAATTCCCAGAACACCGCCCATCGCCGTCAGCGTAACGGCCTCGATCAGAAACTGTGTGATGATATCCACGCTTCGCGCGCCGATGGCTTTTCGAACCCCGATCTCCTTCGTGCGTTCCGTCACCGAGACGAGCATTACGTTCATCACTCCTATCCCGCCGATCAGCAGCCCGACACTTGAGATGGCGACCATCAGCATAAAGATCCCGCTCGTGATCGCTCCGAACTGTTTGACGATCTCGTCCGAGGTTTGGACGCCAAAATTGTCCGGCTGACCGGCCGGAACCTGACGCTGCCGTCTTAGGATCAATCGCATCTCCTCCAGAGCCTCATTTAGCCTCCCCGGCTTTGCGGTGACCATGATAAAGCAGTCCTCATTCGCCGGATAAAGCTGCTTTATCGTCTTGAAAGGCAGGTAAACAGCCTTGTTCTCGTTGTTTGGATCCTCCGACCCGACGAGAAATATCTCGCGTTCCTGCAATACGCCGATGACGCGATAGTTTCGTCCTTCGATCTGGATCTGCTGGTCAAGTGCGTTTGAAAATGGAAACAGAGTGTTTGCAATGTCGATACCGATCACCGCCACCGCCGCACGTCTCGATTCCTCCTCGGCCGTGAAAAAGCGCCCTTCTCTAAGGTGCGACACTCCCATGCGAAAGTAGTCGGCTGCCGCTCCCTGTACGGTCGCGTTCGTCATCTCGATCTCTTTATTGCGGATATTGACCCGCTCGGTAAAGGGCCCGGCCGTAAAGTCGACCGGCGACATAAACGGGCTGACGTGATCACAGCTGGCGCATTCGTTGCGGATCGCATCCGCGTCCGCCTCGGTCAATGGCTTTCGCGTACGTTCCTCCATCGACGGATTGAAGTTAAATCCCGGATCGAATTTGAACGCATAGACTGAGTTTGTACCGAAGGCTTCTATCTCCTTTGATACTCGCGAATCAATGCCTGACACGAACGCCGCGATAACTATGACCGTCGTAGTCCCGATCACCACGCCGAGAATTGTCAAAAAGGAGCGCAACTTGTGCTGCCGCAGCGTGTCAAAAGCCATCAGCACGTTTTCGTAAAAGTTGGAATGAGGTAATGGCATCTAATCTGCCCTCAAGGCTTCGATCGGGTCGAGCCGGGCCGCCTTCCATGCCGGGTAAACCCCGGAAATTAGTCCGACGCTGCTCGAAACGAGCAGGGCGACCGATACCCAAACCAGCGGCAACGCTGTCGGCACGGACAATGCAACCGCAACAAGCTTGGCGATCGAGTACGCAATGGCCACGCCAATTGCCCCGCCCAGCAAGGCGAGCGTCGTAGATTCTGCCAGGAACTG
>CAYSMU010000068.1:454-2095 GCA_964432145.1 uncultured Chloracidobacterium sp. | reverse complement strand
AGAATATCCCCCCGTCTCGCACCGATGCTTTTGCGGATCCCGATCTCCTTTGTCCGCTCGGTCACGCTGACCAGCATTATGTTCATGATCACGATGCCGCCGACGATTAGCGAGATAGACGTCACGCCGATTGCCACCACTTGGATCGTGCCGAAGATCTTGTCACGCAGTTCGTTAATCGCGCTCGGTGTTACGATCCCGAAATTGTCTTTCTCGGACGGCCCGAGCTTTCGCCGGACACGCATCATTGTCCGAACCTCTTCAAGCGCATTCAAATAGGTTTCGGGACTGGTCGATGTCACGGAGATCGAGATCGACCGACGCACTCCGTATATCGAGAGAAAAGTCGATAACGGGATCGCGACGTACATGTCCCGACTTTGGCCAAAGGCCGAACCAAGTTCCTTGCCTACGCCGACAACCGTAAAACCGCGACCGTCGATCTTGATGGTCTTCCCGATCGAGTCAGCAGCGGGAAAGAGCTTTTCAGCCGCCTCCGAGCCGAGGAAACAAACGAATTTCCTCGACTCTTCTTCGACATCTATAAAATATCTGCCTTCCCCAACCTCTATCTTTTCGATCGCGGCAATGTTTGGAGTGGTGGCATTGACCTGTACGTTCCTGAGGGTCTTATTGCCTAACTTAACGTCAGCCATCGAGCCGGACTTGCCGCCCGCATCCATTACATCCCCGCCCATTCCCTTTATCGCCCGCAGGTCGTCCAGACTAACGTCCTTATTGCGCCTGCGCGCCGCGTTCAGGGCCTCGACGCTGGAATAATCATCGAGAGAGTATCGCTGCACACTGAAAGCATTGGTCCCGATATTGGCTATTTTGTCATCGACATAGGCATTGAACCCCTCGATAAGAGAAACGACCACGATCACCGTCGCCACCCCGAATATGACGCCGAGCAGCGTCAAAAAGGAGCGCAGCTTGTGAGCAACGATCGAAGCGAACGCCAACTTCAGGGCCTCGAAAAACGACATAGGTCAAACCTGCTCAAATTGTTACTTTAGCAAGGACGATAGGTAAATTGTAAAGAGAAAATGATCTGGATACGCGACTCTACCTGCAGCGAAGCTGAGCCCCTGCGGCGGGAGATCCTCGACGCGGCAGTTGAAAAGGCGGACGCCTTTCGGAGATCGTCCGGCAGAGCTGCATTTTCGGAGGAGGTTGGGGATAAGCCTCGGAGCTCGGCGTAGTCGGAGATTATGGGAGCAGCTGGATACAGCGATATTTACCGTATCCGTTGGGCTTTTTGAGTATAGGCCGCTAGTGTTCGTGAATGGTGTTGTGAGACGTTGCGGGTGTTTGCCGGCGATAGCGAATCGAGTGGTACGGCGGCGGCGTTGGGGCTAGACGGCCGCGAGCGCTGTTTCGGATGCTTTGGGAGACACCCTGAGTCGAAAATCGGTATTTTTTTCCGGAATGAACTGTGAAAATTCGGTGACCGGAATGCTGTTTTCCGGTGACCCAAACGCCCTTTTCCGGTGACCAGAGCACCCATTCCGGCGCATATTCCGGACCCGTCACGGATGTCCGATTTGCTAACCATCTGACCGACACTTAAACTCAAACTCTGTAAGATGTTTCTCGATCGCGTAAAAATTAAGGTAAAGGCAGGCGACGGCGGCAATG
>CAYSMU010000068.1:0-444 GCA_964432145.1 uncultured Chloracidobacterium sp. | reverse complement strand
GCATTTCGCCGCGAAAAATTCGTTCCCCGCGGCGGGCCTTCGGGCGGCGACGGCGGTGTCGGGGGCAGTGTCTGGATGGAATCCACCGATGGCCTCAACACGCTCCTCCATCTGCGTTACAACCCCGAGCACAAGGCCGAGCGCGGCCGCCATGGCGAAGGCTCTAACCGATTTGGCAAGGACGGCGCCGACGCTATCGTCAAAGTTCCGGTCGGGACGCAGGTCTTTGACGCCGAAACAAATGAACTTTTGTTTGATTTCACCGAGCCCGGACAACGGTATCGTGCGGCCAAGGGCGGCAAAGGCGGATGGGGCAACTCCCATTTCGCGACTCCCACGAAACAGGCCCCGAAATACCATTACGACGGCCGTCCAGGCGAAGAAAAGGAGCTTCAGCTCGAGTTGAAATTGATCGCTGACGTCGGCCTGGTCGGATATCCAAAT
>CAYSMU010000067.1:0-10225 GCA_964432145.1 uncultured Chloracidobacterium sp. | reverse complement strand
ATTCGAAAATACCTGCCGCCGAAACGCGGACTCGAACACATCGACGCCGTTCTCGAAGCTCTTCACGACATAGAGCCCGAACTTATAGAGCCATCATACGCACGCGCGTTCCAATTCATCGCCTCGAACACAAAAAAACGCTCCTTCGTCGTGATCCTCACTGATCTCGTCGATAAAGATAGTTCGAAGGAACTCATAAACTCGCTTAAATTACTCCGCCCACGCCACCTGCCTCTAGTTGCAACGATCGGTGACCGGGATCTGAATGCCGCGGTAAGCGAAGCTCCAACCGATATTAAGAAGGTTTTTACACAGTCGGCTGCTGAAGAGATAATCCACCAGCGAGAATCCGCCCTGCGGTTGGTTGAATCCATAGGCGGCCTGGCTCTCGATGTCACGGCCCAGACTCTTGCACCGAAGCTGCTTGAGTCGTATCTAAAGGTAAAGGAACGAGGTTTACTTTAGATTATGGCCAAGGGAGACGTCAACGATCTGATCAAATTCCTCGAGGCGTTCCCGCCCGAGTCGCGTGAGATCACTTTGGGGCTTCGCGATTGGGTCTGGGGCCTCTATCCGAGATGCAATGAGCTGATCTATGACAATTACAATTTCCTTGCATTTGGCTGGGGGCCCACGGATCGGATGAGTGACATCTTCTGCTCGATCGCAGTGGGCACCAGAGGCGTTATCTTCGGGTTTATGTGGGGCGTAAAGCTCGACGATCCGATGGGCCTGCTCGGCGGCGGTGGCAATCAGTTTCGCAGCCTTCGAGTACCGGACTTGAAGAAATTCCCCAAGACCTATGTCAAAGGCCTCATCAAACAGGCATATATTATCTCACTGGAAAGGCTCAGAGAGAGGCCGCAAACACCGAACGGGCAGACCATCGTTAAATCCGTGTCAGCGAAAAAGCGACGGCCCAATATCTAGGAATTCACTTCGCTTCGTATATAAAGACGGTGTAGTTGAGGTCCTGATGTATCATATGATTTTATGTCTTCGAGCCGGATCGTACTGATAATTTATACAACTCAATATCGCCTCGGAGGACATCAATTTCCTGTAGTTGCCGAGACGATTGCCGCCGAAAAGCATGAAGATTTCGATGGCGAGGTCGTCATGCGTGCGGTCGAATCTAAGCGGGACGTCCTCGCCGCGATCGGCGAGGTCCGCGACGCCGGCAAAAAACTCAGAAAGCTTATCTTCGTCGGGCACTCGGGAATGTACGGGCCGATGTTCGGCACGGTCGCGTTCCCGGAGCAGTTTTCGCCATACGAATGGGAGCAGATGGACATTCCTTTCGCGGCGGACGGCTCGGCGGCTTTCTATTGCTGCCGTTCCGCGAGGTGGTTCGCACCGTTTTTCGCACGCACATTCAATGTTCCGGCATACGGTTTTTTCTGGTACACGACATTCTCGCGAAGCAAGAAGAAATATCTTTCTGCCGGTGACACCGCTGCCGCTCCGCTCTACACGATCGGATGCAAGGGACGTAAATCTCACGGGTATCTTGGTGCCGTGCAAAAGCGTCTCGGATTTATGCCCGCCGAGGAGATGAAGCGGTTCGATCCTCGGCTGCCTGACGGCGACACTTCTTACGATCATGTGGCCGAGCTCTACGATGCGGCATTTGTCGATATTCGCGTCCGTAAGGACGAGTGGAAATGGCTCAACGAACATTTGCCCGCAGACAGGTTCGACATGCTCGATATCGGCTGCGGCAACGGGGCATTGCTGTACGCGCTGCGAGACCGGGTCTCGTCCGGAGTGGGCGTCGATGAGTCGGGCGGGATCATCGAACGTGCGCGGCTCAAGAATGCCGATAACGAACATATCTCGTTTCAGAAGGTCGACGGGCCCGTGCTCCCGTTTCCGGACAATTCGTTCGACGTAGTTTCGTCGCTAATGTCTTTCCGCTATCTCGATTGGGACCCGCTGCTCGCCGAGATCAAACGTGTCACGCGGCCGGGCGGAAGATTCCTGATCGTTGATATGGTGACCGTGCCGCCGAAATTAGGAGAGTACCCGCGGCTGGTGCGGGACAAAATAAAGACGATGCAGAGCCAGCGTGCGAACCCGCGATTCAATGCAGCCCTCAACAGGCTTGTGTCGCATCCGGATTGGAAAAAGATGGTCGAGTACAATCCGATCCGCTCTGAACACGAGATGAAATGGTATCTCGAAAGCCGGTTTCCGGGGCAAAAGATGGAAATATTGAATATTGCATGGCATTCGCGTATCGTTGCTTTCGACAGCGGCCCGGTTGAGAATGGTATCGAAGTAAAACTCTCTTTTCCTTGAACTATGCTAGGTATCGTGGATTGGGGTATTGGAGGTATTAGCCTCTACAAGCTGATAAAGGCTGACCGCATTAATGCCTCCGTCATCTATTTTTCTGACACCGGCGTGACACCTTATGGAAAAATGTCGCGCAGCGAACTCATCAGCCGGTTAAACCACGTCGTTAGATCTCTAAAGGGCCGCGGTGTTACGCACCTCATGATCGGCTGCAACGCTGCCAGCACCGCGCTTCCCTTTCTCGACAGATCAGGACTTGTGATCGAGGGCGTGATCGAACCGGCGGCCGCAGTAACTGCGCGGTTGAATCCGACTCGTCTCGGCCTGATCGGCGGGCGCAGAACAGTGGTCTCGGGGGTGTATCGAAAGGCGTTCGCCGCTAAAGGTATCGGCGTCACACAGCGGATCGCGCAACCTTTGTCCGGCTTGATCGAGAGCGGCGATGTCGGCTCAGAGACCCTAAGATCCGAGGCCCGCAGGATCCTCAAACCGATCAGAAATTCATCGCACATTCTGCTGGCATGTACTCACTATCCAGCGATCATTCCGGTTTTGAAGGAGATGGTTTCGCCTCCGACGCAATTTATCGATCCCGCAGCTGAGATGGTGAAGATTGCTGCCAGTTGGAAACTTAAAGGAGGTCAGGGAGACCAATTCCTCACCTCGGGCGATCCACAACAGATGAAAGCGGCAGCAAGAAATGCGTTTAACGTTGTCATCACTTCCGCAAGGAAAGTAACGATCTAAATCTGCGATCCGCCTTGAACTGACGGCTCGGGGCGGCCCCCGGCAAAGAAAAGGTACGAGTACATTGCAAGGCCGGTGCCCACGCCAGTGGCAACCTTGACGATCGGCGGGAGCGAAGAAGGTGACAGAAAGCCCTCAATAATTCCGGCTACGACCAGAAAACAGGCGCATCCGATCACGATCTTTGCCGCCTCCACTCCCTTCTTCTTTAATGCCTGACCACGCGTGAGATCGCCGGGGTTGATGATCGCATAACCTATCATCATTCCTGCCCCGCCGCAGAAAAAGATGCACGATAGCTCGATCACGCCGTGGCCGACGACAAATGATGCAAGGGAGTTGCCAAATGGAGGGTTCAGCTTATAGCATGCGGCAAACACGCTGCCGAGACGCGCCCCTTCGAATGCCAGGTCGTAGAACGCACCGATCCCCAGCAAAGCCCCCATCGCAAAAACGCGGAAAGTGACGAGAATGTTGTTGGAAAGTATCGAGCTGGCACCGACCTGATTGGCGTCGTTTAAGCGAAGCCACCATTCCTGTCCCGAGGTGATCCGCTCGGTTATTCCCGATAACATTACAAAATGCGTAAAGTCGGTATCAACCCATGTCGCAATAAAGCCAAAGACCGCAAAGCCGAAAAACACGGCGAAGGCGAGGGCCATAAAACGCCAGTTCTTTCTAAATATCCGCGGAAGCTCGTCGGCGAAAAATCGAACGATCAGATTTCCGCCTTCGCTTTCGGTCTTGTAGATCCTGCCATGGGCACGAATAACAAGGCTATTGAGATAGTTGATCAGTTTCGGGTCACGCGTCTCGGCACGAGCTATGGCAAGGTCAGCAGCGGCGCGCCGGTACAACTCACCGAACTCACGCACTTCGACGCGGGTAAGATCACCGAGTCCGGACCCTGACATCATCGAGAGAAGGTCCTCAAGCCGCTGCCAGTTGTCCTTGTTTTGATCGAGAAACCGATTCACCACAAAATAATAACCGCCAATTCGTTGCCTTTCCAATGCGCGGATTCTAAACTCTAGGATTACCGATGTCAGACGAGGTCCGCAAGTATCACGAAGAAGACGCCATTGGCAAGACGTACGACATGCGCGTCGCGCGTCGGTTGTTGCGTTACCTTGGGCCATACTGGCAGCTTGTGCTCGGAGCCCTGGCACTCACTCTCCTGACCAATGTACTGATCAGTACGCAGCCATATTTTACCAAGATGGCAGTGGACGATTTCATAACACCGAAGCGTATTGACGGCATCTGGGTCTTTGCTCTGGCTTTCTTTGGCGTATTTCTATTCAGGTTCCTGTTTTCCTATGTTCAGGAGATCCTTCTGAACACGGTCGGCCAGAAGGTGATGTTTGACCTCCGGACCGAACTTTTCACAAAGCTCCAACGACAAGAGGTCGCATACTACGACCAGTATCCGGTCGGCCGAACGATGACGCGGTTAACGAGTGATGTCGATGCTCTGAACGAACTCTTCACGTCGGGTGTGATCGATGTGCTCGGCGATCTCGTCATCATTTTCGCCATAATCGGGATAATGTTCTGGCTCGATTGGAAACTGGCCCTCGTCTCCCTGATCACGGTGCCGTTGCTGTTCACTGCGACCAATTGGTTCCGGAAACACGCTCGGCGCGGCTTTGACCGGGTCAGGACACGAAACGCAAAGCTCAACGCGTTTCTGCAGGAGTATATATCGGGATCGCAGACTGTTCAGCTCTTTAATGCCGAGGCCAAGGCCCGTGGACGTTTTCGCGAGATAAATGATGATTACCGAAATGCCAATATAGAAACGATCTTCTATTACGCGGTATTTTATCCTCTTGTTGATTTCATCGGGGCCGTTGGCATCGCGGTCGTGATCTTTGCATTCGGTTATGAATACCTTGGCGGTTTTTCGGCCGCTGGAGCTGCACTTTCCGTTGGTGTCCTGGCAGCTTTCATTCAATATTCGCTGCAGCTTTTCCAGCCGATCCGGGACCTGTCAGACAAGTTCAACGTCCTGCAGGCCGCTATCGTAGCATCACATCGAATTTTCATTCTGCTCGATCGGGACGTTGAAATTACGTCTCCGGCGAAGGCTGAAAGGAATGGAAAAGTAAAAGGTACCATCGAATTTCAAAATGTATGGTTCGCGTATAAGAATGAGGACTGGGTTCTTAAGGACGTCTCATTCACGGTTTCGCCGGGTGAAAGTATCGCACTCGTGGGCCACACCGGATCGGGCAAAACGACGATCACGAACCTCATAATGCGGTTCTACGACGTACAGAAGGGACGGATACTCGTAGACGGTGTCGATGTACGCGATTGGGACCTGCATGGCTTGAGGTCAAATTTTGCCGTGGTCTTGCAGGACGTTTTCCTCTTTAGCGGAACGATCGAGGACAACATCCGTCTCGGCAATAAGGAGATCTCCCGAGAGCGTATCGAATGGGCGGCGGGCGAGGTGCACGCCGCGGAATTCATAGCCAAACTCGACGGTGATTACTCATCCGAGGTTCGCGAGCGAGGGGCGGGGCTTTCTGTCGGCCAAAAGCAACTGGTCTCGTTTGCAAGAGCTCTCGCGTTCGATCCGAAGATCCTGATTCTTGACGAGGCTACAAGTTCAATAGATACCGAAACCGAACAGTTAATCCAGCAGGCGGTCGAACGCGTAATGGATTCCCGCACCTCTCTCGTCGTGGCCCACCGACTTTCTACCATACAAAAGTGCGATCGCATTATCGTGCTTCACCACGGCGAATTACGCGAAATGGGTACGCATAACGAACTTCTGGGCATTCGCGGATTGTACTGGCGGCTCTATCAATTGCAGTACTCGGACGAGAAACTCCACATTACCGCCGACCCGCTCAGCGGCGAAAATCCGACCTCTTCGCCTGCCTGACCCTCTTGATTTGCCGCAACGCGTGTTTTACGCATCCAAACCATGGTTTTACGCGAAATTAATGGTACAAATTTATGTCAATTCAGAGTATAATTTCCCAAATAGGAGTACAGATGTTGGAGAACCCGAAGTTGGCGGAAAGCGGATCTGAATGTCCGTGGCAAACGCGCGCCGCTACAGTCGAAAAAGTCGCTGTGGCGAACCTTCCGACCGAGATCGGTGACTTCAAGATAGCCGGTTATCGCTCGCTGATCAGTGATGAAGAATTTGTCGTCATTTACAAAGGTGAGTTGGACGGCGAAACGCCGACTTTGGTGAGGATCCATTCGCAGTGCCTTACAGGCGACGTATTTGGATCGATCAAATGCGACTGCGGGCCGCAGCTTCACAAGGCAATGCAAATGATCGAGACCGAGGGCCGGGGTGCAATTGTCTATCAGCAGCAAGAGGGCCGCGGCATCGGCATCCTGAACAAGATCAGGGCATACGCCTTACAAGATCAGGGGGCTGATACTGTCGAGGCAAATGAGCGCCTTGGTTTTGTCGTTGATGCTCGCGATTATCAGCAGTGTGCGGAGATACTTTTTGATCTCGGGTTGTGTAAAGTCAAGGTGATCTCAAACAATCCCGAGAAACTCGCCGCTCTCGAACGAGCAGGCCTGAGTATCGTTGAACGTATTCCTATTGAGGTCGATGCCGAGGAACCGGCGGCCCACTATCTCAGGACCAAGAAAGAAAAAATGGGCCATTATTTGAGCTAGTGTTGAGCCTTTACCCCGACGGCAAGGCCAGAGTTTAGATCGGAGGTACAATCAATGTTTTCGCTTAGAACCAGTATCCCGCAGGCTGCAGGAACGGCCTGCCTGGTATTTCTTCTGGCCTTGGCGGCGTCTGCACAGACCAACCGGATATCGGGCCAGGTCCTTGGAGTCGAAAGGCGGCCGCTTGTCGATGTGTGGGTGGAGCTGTTGAATGAGGTCAATTCCGTCCTGCTTCGCCAGAAAACGACTGGCTCCGGCACCTTCCAATTTGTCGGGATGACCGGCGGCAAGTACACGGTTCTGGTGCGGCCATTCGGAACCGACTACGAAGAACAGTCTCAGGAAGTAGAGATCGTTAACATAGTATCCGGCGGGCGGCGAACGTCCGACGCTCAGAACGTCACGTTTTATCTGCGAACTCGAAAGGCAGCCGAAAAGAAGCCGGGTGCAGTAGGTGTCGTTTTTGCGCAGGAGGTCCCGCCTGATGCAAAGAAGGCTTATGACAAAGGGATTGCCGAGATCGAAAGCAATCGTATCGAATCCGGCATTGCCGAGTTGGAGAACGCGATAAATATCTTTCCCGATTATTTCTACGCTCTCGACCGCCTGGGAAGTGAGTTGCTGAAGCGTCAAATGTACACCGATGCAAAGAAGCATTTTGAAAAAGCATCTTCGGTCAATCCCAAGTCCTCGAATAGCTGGTATGGACTCTCGTATTCGCTCTACGCACTTGGGAAGATCGACGAATCGATAGAAGCGGCGAAAAAGGCAGTCAACATTTCGCCCGAATCGGTGGATATCAACCTCATGCTTGGGGTTGCATTACGACGCGGCAGATCTTATTTTGAAGCGGAAAAATCTCTGTTGAAGGCAAAAAAACTATCCAACGGCCTTTCCGCAGATGCCTCCTGGAATCTCGCCCTTCTCTATGTTTATAACCTAAGGAACAATAGGCTGGCCGCGGAGGAACTCGAGAACTACCTAAAGGTCAAGCCCGATCATCCACAGGCTGAGAGGCTTCGAAGGCTTGCCCAGAACCTGCGCATGAGTGCCTGATTCCTTCACTGTTGCAACCGATATGAAAGCGGAGGCCGTCCACGGAGGCGGCCTCTTTTCAATTGCCCCCGGCTTCGCTGACGGCGAGAGAAATATGAATCGTTGCTATTGATACTCCCGACGTCGCTCGGATTGGCTCAGCACTTTGAGTAGTCCCGTGGCAACTTCAGAGACTTACATATTGGACGAGCCCGACACATGCAGGATAGTCTGCTCTCTGATCGTCCCAAACTCGGCCGATCGATCAACCAATGCAAGCAGGATTGGGTTGTGGGCCTGACCGTTCGGCCGTCCTGGAGATCCCCGGATCCTGATGACCGATCCCGACACCAAGACTTCCCATTGAATTCCCTCGGTCCAAAGCATTTCATTCCCTTTCGGGTGAGCATCTTCCTTCTTGAAATAGGTTGGGCAAGGACTATATATGGAGATCCGACGATCCGTGACCAAACGACAGCCTCTTGAAAGAGCGGACGGGTGATGCAATACCCAAATGAAAAGGGCCGCTCAAAATGAGCGGCCCGAAAGTTCTTTCGAACTAGTCTTACTAGAAGATAAAGCGGAATCCGAAGCGAACCGCACGCGGTCCCTGATAGCCGTTAGCCAAGCCGAAGGACGCGTTCTTTCGGTTGAGAGCCGTGGGTGTACCTGCCAGGTAAGTATTGACCTGGCTGTACAAAGCACCCGAAGCCCAAGCGTTCGCACCGGCGACTTCGTTAAGACCGAAGGTCGACGGGCTCAGGGTCACAGCAGACAACGTGGTCTGAATACTGGTAACATTTGCCTCATCCCAGAGGTTGAGGATGTTCAGGTCGCCAGCCACGGTGAAGCGGTTGTCACGTCCGAATTTATACTTGTGCGAAACCGAGAAATCGGTCTGCGTAAGCATTTCAGTGCGTCCCAGATCGCCACGCTCGTTAAGGAAGAGCGGAACGATGTAGGTAACAATTGTCGACTGAGGCGTACCCGACTGGAAGGTCTGGTAGAAGCCGAATTCGGTCGAGTTGGTCTTGCTTCCTCTCCAATCGAAGATGTATGCGCCGTATGCATTGAATACGTGCGTACGATCGGTGGCGAGGAGCCCGTTGTCCTTATTACCCTTACCAGTGAAACCGATATGCGGAAGGTCGAAGAAGCGGTTGACACCCGGTGAGGTGCGGCCGGCTTCGTCCGAACTTGCAAGACCTGAATAGTTACCAAACAGGCGGCTCCAGGTGTAGTTCATGTTGAAGTAATAGTTGTTCGAGAGCCTGCGATCGAGAGCGATGTCCCAACCCTTATAGTTTCTCTGCGGCGTGGCTGCCTTGGTGTAGCCAAGCTGCTGAAGAACCTGAAGGTGAAGGCCCGATCCCGGGTTACCAATGATGTAAGCTTCCGAACCTTCGTTGTTACGGATACCCGCATCTTCGATGGCCCACTTAACATCCTTATAGGTGAAACGCGAACTCAACACATAGTTGCGGCTCAGCTCATGCTGCATACCAACAGTAAATTCATCCTGCTGGAACGGCTTGGCGTTCGGATCGACCTTACCGTCGAAGATCGTAGCGTTCGGATTGTTCGAAGCGATACGATAGTCGAACTGGCAGCGGCTCAAGCCCGAACCGATGAAGCCGGTCGTCGGACATGCACCACCCGGAGCGTCGCTGAAGTTGCCAACGATGTTTGCAAGCGTGAAGGCAGTCCTGAACGGACCGCTGGTCGGCAGAATGTCGAAGAAGTCGATACGGTAGAAGTCACCGCCGAACGAACCGCGGGGCAGTTCGAACTTCAGGCGATCATAGAACTTACCATAGCTACCGAAGATCTTCGAGGTGCCGCTCTTGTTGAGGCCGATCGCGAAACCGAGACGCGGAGCGACCTTATCACCCCAGCCAAAGTTGATCGGCGGAGCCAGGTTGTTGAACGAAGGCAGGTCTTCCTTCTCGATACGGATACCGGCGTTGATCGTAACGCGGCCGCCAAACTGGATCTTGTCCTGGATGTAAAGCGACTGGTTCGTGTTCGAAGCCTTTCCAACCGTACCAAAGCGGATCAATTCACCAGCACCAACGGCCAGCGGATTCGGGGTCGACGGAGCGCCGAGATCCTGGATCGTGTAGCCGTAGTAGAGGTCTATACGACCGAGTTCCTTGTAGCCTCGACTAACGTCGTTCTCAACCTTGAAACGCTGATAGCCACTCTTGATCTCATTACGGACCCCACCCCAATTACCAAAGTAGGTGAAATCACCTTCAAAATTGGTACGGATCGAAGCATCCCGGTTGGTCTGCGAGTTTACCGGATCGGCAAAACCCGTGGTGCAGGCACCGGCGACCGTCGTCGAACCGTTCTGGCAGATATACCGGGTAATGGTGGGTACAAAGTAAGCAGCGATCCTTTCATTCAAGAAGCCACGCGAAAAGCGACCACTTGCGATGATCGAGCTAAGCGGGGTCCAGTTGGCCTGGGCCGTAAAGTTGTT
>CAYSMU010000066.1:0-10234 GCA_964432145.1 uncultured Chloracidobacterium sp. | reverse complement strand
AGTGGGACTCGAACTCGCCAGTATCGGAAGCCGGGTAGCTCCGGTCGAGAAGCTAAGACTTACAGGCGATTGGTTCGTAACTGTCGGCTTAAGGAAATAATACACTTCAGCCAAATTGTCATCATTACCGAGTCCAAGCTCACTCAAACCTAATGTAAAAGCCATTCGGGAAAGAGAATTGCTCGGCATTAGCTGAGTCGATGCTACAAAGGAATTCGGCGTTGGAAACTTGGCGAGCCTCGTAAATATTGCGGTAGCTGCGGGCTGCGTTAACGGATAGGAATATATCTGCGATGGCCGGAAAGAATTATCATTAAGGCCATCCGAGGATGTAGTAGGTACAGTGCCATCAGCCTTAATATTCAGCCTTGTCTGTAGGACCAATGTCGACGGAGCTCCATTCGCGTCATAATCGGTAAAGCCCGGATAATGGTTTACGTCACCGCCCGATGCCCCGGTATCGGCATCGCTGCGAGCCGATATTCGCCTAAACGTGTTCAGGCTTGTGTCGTATAAGTAAAGAGCAAAGGAAGTGTAATTTGCATTGCTGTTCTCGGCAGCAAGGTCGGCGTAAGAGTCAAATGCAATGTACCGTCCGTCCCGGCTCATCCGTCGGCCGAGATCAAGCAAATTAACAGGATCACCGGGATTCGTGGGGGTGGTGACCGTAACCTGCTTTTTGGTTCCGGCAGGCGCACCCGTCCCATCAAGATCGGAGTAAAACACTTCTTCATTCCGGCTCGTATCGGGATTATTACCGCCGGTCATCCCCACAATTGGATTATTACCGGTACTCGCAAAGGTAACGCGCAAACCATTGCCGGAGATCGTTGGATTTTTGTTATAGATCGGATTCGACACTATGCCGCGTGGGGTTTTAGTGACCTGATTCAAGGTTCCGGTGCTGCGTATATAGACAAAAATCTCTTCGTTGTCCTCGGCAGGGAATGGATTACCGACTGACGGGACCAGATCTCGCGTCGAACCAAATGCGACAACGTTGCCGTTATCGCTGATGCTCGCGTCGTGGTTATCGTCAGCGATCGTCGGCCCGGTAGAACTATTACCAGAACGGGGAAGTTGGCTCGGATCCGTGTTTGTGACTCTAATGAACGTACCGCCGGAAAGATCTGTGAAAGGGATCTCATCCCCCGCAGAGAGATCGGGGACCGACGCGTACGCCGGAATCTGGTAAAGCCACATCTCGAGATTTCCGTCTGCATCAAGCGGATTCGCCGGAGGCGTCGGCGTAGGAGTTGGGGAACCGGTCGGTGTTGCCGTAGGACTCGCAGTCGGTGTTGCCGTCGGCGAAGGGGTCGGTGTCGGAGATGTAAAGGTGTTCCCATCAAATCCGCCTGGATTTGTCGCGTTAGGGGCATTCGGCCTGGACGTGGTGGCATTCGAACTAAAAGCTATCCACCTGCCGTCGTTGCTGATCACCGGACGCGTATTGAGGATCATCACTCGAACATTATCCGGGGTTGCAGACCTGGTAGTGTCGAAGAGTACACTCTTGGTGTCCGTTATCTGAAAGATTCGCCGCTGGGCATAATCAAACAAGAAGATCTCGAAATTGCCATCTGAGTTGCGAGGGTTTTCGGTGGCCAGGTCTCCGGTCGATTCAAAAACGATGAATCTGCCATTCCCGCTCATACCGCCCACATACGACTCAGTAGTCGAACTCGTCACTTGGCCTATGACGGAATCTATCTGGCCAAACGCACTGGGCGCCAGGGCCAGCAAAACAATCACAGAAAAAAGGTAAGTAAGACGAATCGTCACAAACTCCTCCAAAAGAGATGGGTCAACATAAGAGCAATTTACATCATGAAAGGCTTAAATCGCTCAAAACAATAAATTTTAGGTGCATACGCAGTCTTCTGCAAGCACGTATCCAACAAAATGCCGAGCAACGACAGGTTCTCGGGTTTTGATGCCCAAATGCAGGCTCAGGGTTGTCATTTCGTCGGACACATATATCATTGTAGGCAAGACACTTACGCACAAAATGGGAAAGACTTCCAACATAATGATCGTGGCCGGAGAAGCCTCAGGAGATCGGCACGCGGCGCAACTCGTTAGAGCGATCGTCGACGTGGATCCTGAATCCGAGTATCGATTTTTCGGTGCTGCCGGCCCGAGGATGCGTGAGGCGGGCGTGGAGGCAGTTGTCAGATCTGATGCATTGTCCATTGTCGGCCTCGCAGAGATAGGTCGAGCCCTGCCAATGTTTCTACGCGCAAAACGAGACCTAGTTAATGCGGCACGAGAACATGATCCAAGTGCAGTAATACTTGTCGATTTTCCTGATTTCAATCTCAAGCTCGCTAAGTCGCTCAAAAAGCAAGGTCTCAGTGTCATCTATTATATCTCGCCGCAGCTTTGGGCATGGCGCGAATACCGGATATCGACCATACGCAAATATGTCGATCTGCTGCTTACGATCTTGCCGTTTGAGAAAGATTGGTACGCCGAGAAGGGCGTCGGCCATGTCGAGTATGTGGGCAATCCGTTAGCCCGTGAGGTACATGCCGACCGAACGCGTGAGCAGTTTTGTGCGGATCATGGCCTCGATCCATCGCGACCGATGATTTCGCTTTTGCCGGGAAGCCGACATAAAGAGATAGTGAGGATCTTTCCCGTTATGCTTGAGGCGGCGGCGATGATGTCTCATCAAAACAGAGAGCTTCAATTCGTTGCCGCAGCGTCGTCGGACGTCGGAAGCAAAGATGTAAAGAAAATAATATTCGAGAAGAATATTCCGGATCTGCCGATCGAGATTGTCGTAAATGAGACCTACGATGCTCTTAAGGCATCGGACGCCGCGGCCGTGACGAGCGGGACGGCGACGCTTGAAGCCGGAATTCTCGGAACGCCGATGGCGATAGTCTATAAGACATCGGCGATCAACTATTCGCTGCTCGAGCCGCTGATCTCGGTAGATCATTATGGGCTGATAAATTTGATCGCCGGCGAACGCGTCGCAAAAGAACTGATCCAGCATGAATTCACGCCGCAAATTCTCGCAGATGAACTTTTCGAGTTACTTGAACCTCAAGCAAACTCCGCAATGCGCAAAAAGCTGCAAATGGCGGCAGATAAGCTCGGCCACGGCGGAGCGTCGAAGAGAGCGGCGGCGGCGATACTCAGACTCCTGCAAGCGAATGACGGCTAATTGCCTTTCTTCAAAGCCTTTAGCGGCTCCAATTCATAATTGGCTTGCCGGATGATCGACTCAAGATCGTCTATCCGCAAATTGATCGTTCGCAAGACGACGATACGCGGCTGAAGCGAACGCAGTTCGTCGAGCTTTTCACCCTCCCATATTGGGATAACGGTTTCGCGTTCTCCAGTTGGCGGCAAAGCCGGCTTACCGCTATTCAGCTTTGCGAGACGAACGAGGTATCGCCGATCCGGTTCCATTCTGTATCGAAGTTTTAGTGACAGCGTGGTAAGTTTCGGATCGCCTTTGACGACGTAAAGGACCGCCAGATCCACCGTCGAACGGCCAAGAATGTCGACCGCATCCGCTCTCAGGCACTTCGCCACGACGATGGTCTCGGAATTATCAATGAAATCGTCGAGCGGCGTGCGTGGCGCCTGAGCGGAGACGGCCGCGGCTAAACAGACAACGAGAAATAAGGGCGACAGCAGGTACATTTTCTCCATATCAGGAGAACGGGAAACGTAATGATGCCTTGCAGCGGCTACTTGTCCTTTGTCACGTTAATATTTCGATAAGGACGGCCGTCGTTCAGTTTTAGTGTGCCTTTCATCGTTGTGTCAGTCACTGTGAATTCCCAAATTCCTTGGGGCATTCTGCATATTAGCTTCCCGGTCTTCGCGTCAAAATTACAGTCAAGCGTGCCCATGTCTTCAGGCTGGCCATTGACGACCTTATCCGCCTGGATATTAAGATTGCCGTTCTTGTCCGGTTCTGAGATGTGGTAGATCACCTTTTCGTCGTGACAAGGCGAATCACGGATCGTACAGATCGAATCACCGCGCCAAGTACCAGCTATTCCCGGCATATAGGCCGCGGCCGTTACGACTAGTGTGAGACTGGGAAGGAATGATGCCGTGCTCATTTTCATAAGCACAAAAACGCAGAAACGGGCCCGTAGGTTGCAGAATTATTCGTCTTCTGACTTTTTGAGTTCCTTGATTGAATCACGCAGGGACCTTACTTCGTCCTTGAGTCGGGCGAGTCCCTTTACGTGAGCATTCTGACGCTTGTATTCGTCGAGGGGCTGCACCGGCGTCCCCCACCAAACGCCCGTTCGAACGATTTTGCCCGGCAGCACTCCGGCCTGGGAGCCTATCACCGCTCCACTCTGGACGCGGGCATGATCGCCCATCCCGACCTGGCCGCCGATGACGCAATCGTCTTCGATCACGGTGCTTCCAGAGATGCCTGTCTGCGCAGCGATTACCACCCGTTTGCCGATCTGGACGTTGTGAGCGATCTGAACGAGATTATCTATCTTGGTCCCCGCACCGATGCGAGTTTCGCCCAAGGCCCCACGATCGACACAGGAATTCGCACCGATCTCGACGTCGTCCTCGATGACGACAGTACCGATCTGGGGAAACTTCACATATCGTTCCGCCGACCTGACGAAGCCGAAACCGTCGGTACCGATAACGACGCCTGAGTGGAGAATGACGTTGTTGCCGATCGTGCAGTTGTCCTCGACGAATACACATGGATCGAGGACGCACCCGGTGCCGATCCTCACGCTGTCGCCGACCTTCGCTCCCGCCCTTAGATGCGTGCCGTGGCCTATCTCGGAATTGTCGCCTACGCAGACGAAAGCTCCGATAAATACGCCTTCGCCGATCTTGGCTGTGGGTGAGATTACAGCGGTGGCGTGGACTTGCGGTTCACGGCATTTTGGCGGATGCAGTTTCTCGGCGACGATAGCAAACGCGAGCTTTGGATCGCGAACGCGAATGATCGGCGTTTGCTGATCTCCGCTGAATCCCTCGGGAACGAGCACGCAGGACGCATTCGTTGAGATGGCGTCCGGGCTTGCAGAAAACACGATATCGCCGGTTCCTGCAGCGGCGATATCGGCCACGCGTTCGATTTGAATGCCGCCGTCACCGGTCAATTGAGCCGACAAAAAATCTGCGATCTCCTGAGTCGTCATTGCCTCTAATGTAATTTGTTTTAGGGGAAAAGTCAGGCGCGGTCAGCGGCGTTCGGCCTCGTTGACCACGGTCTGCAGAAAAATCTCGGTGCCGATAATATCGAAACCTTCCTCGCGTTCAAGCCGCATCAGGATCGGAGCAGATTCACTGTCGAGAAAATCGAGATCGGCAAGGTCGATCGTGATCGCGTTGCCGCTGAATGACTGCACATCGCGGGCGATGCGGCAGAGTAATTCGGCGTCCTCGCGAAGCATATCTCCGTCGACGCGGAAGATCGTTATACCGCGGGATTCGTCATCGATCTGTGTGATCTGAGTCGGCATTGTTTCGAATTAGATGCCAAGTTTACGCAAAAAGCAACCTTAGGTTTCAGCCGGAATAAATTTCTTGGTGACAAGAAACAGCCCGGTGAACACGAGCAACGCGGCGACGATGAAATTTAACCCAACGTGTTCGCCCAGGAAAACGACGGCAAGCATAAATCCAACGACCGGTTGAAGGTAAACGAAGACTGCAACGGTGGACGGATCAACCCGCGCGAGAGCCCAGGCATTGAGAAAATACGGTACCGCAGTTCCGATCACTGCGGTGTACGCAACGCAAAGCCAGATCACTGGTTCAACGGCGGCAATATCGACCGTTCGCATCGAGTAAATTCCCAGCGGAACGCAAATGATCGAGGCGAAAAGAAATATCCACATTATCGATCGGAACGCACCGTTGCGAGTGACTATGCCCTTTGAGATCGCGACATAGACACCATACGAAAGGGAATTGAGCACGACCAGCAAGTCACCTAACGTGGTTTGCGACGAGAACGAGGCATTTCGCGGATCGATCAGGAAAACCACGCCCGTACAGGCGAGCAGAATGCCGATCATCTTTACGGGCCGGAGCATTTCGGTGCCGAGAATGTATCCGGCGGTCATTGCAAAGATCGGGATCGTAACGGAAATGAGCGATGTGTTTGACGCTTTGGTGAGCGAGAGGCCGGTAGTAAAGAGCAGTTGGTTGCACGTAACGGCAAGAAAGCTTATCCCCGCGAGCTTGAGGTAGTCGATCCGTTCCTTTAGCCAGAAGCGACGGCGGACGGCCTGAACGATGATAAATATAGCGGCCGCCACGCCCACCCGAAAGCCGACGAGGCCGACCGGGGGAATTACCGAAAGTGCAACTTTTCCTATTACCGGAAACGAGCCGAACGACAACTGCACTCCCACAAGTGCAATGTAGGCGCCGATCGGATCGCGTTTGTCAGTTGTTGGCATTTTAGAAATTGTATGATAACAAAAGACTGTTTAATTCGACGGGTCGTTCTTGAATGGCGCAAGCCACCGGCCCTGATCATTGTCCCAAAAATAACAAAGGAAATGTAAACGATGGTTTCTGGATGGAAGCGTTCATTACTAGTGAAAGGCGGTCTCATTACGGCTTTGATCGCGGGCGGTTGGTTAGCGATCTTGGCTCAGGGTCATGGGACAAGTCAGCCAATGGGTCTGGCCGAGATCAGGAACTCACTTTTAGAAAATAAGGTTGGAGTTTCCACCGTCAATCGAATCCTTGTCCGGCAAATCAGCGATCGAGGTATAGATTTCGACATTGACGAAATAAGTGAGCGAGACCTGCGGGCAACTGGAGCAACAGATGAGTTGATCACGGCTATTCGCGAGTCGTTGTGCAGCAAATATTCCGACCGAGCGGATTCGTGCCGTAACGGGGATATTGAGTGTCAGCTCGAAAACTACTCAAGGGCATTGTCGTTTCATTCTAGCGATACTCAGGTACGGTTCAACCGAGGTATCGTGAGACATCGAGCGGGAGACTTTGACGGTGCTATTTCCGACTACACCTTGGTTCTGGCGGCCGAACCAAGGCACGCGGATGCACTAGGGAGCCGGGCGAATTCGTATGCGCGAAAAGGTAATTATGAGCTTGCGTTAAAAGACTACGATCAGGCTATTGCCGTCGCCCCAAAGGACCCTCACAACTATTTTAATCGAGCCATCCTTTTATTTGATAATGGACAATACGCTCGGTCGATACGGGACTATTCAACCTATCTTAAGCTCAAGCCCCGCCAGGCAGATGCCCTTAATAATCGCGGCGAAGCCTATCTGGAGAATGGTCAGTATGCGTTGGCGATTGCAGATTTTACATCGGCAATCGCACTTTCAATTGACGATCATGAGGTTTATGTGAATCGCGGGAGAGCGTTAGTGGCGCTAAACCGATTCGAACCTGCATTTCGCGATTTTGATCAGGCGATTCGCTTGGATCCCAACAGCGCCTTTGCCTATCACAATCGGGGCTTTGCCTTTTTCCGGCAAAAGAAGACCGATCTTGCGATCATGGATTATACGAAAGCCATCGAACTCGACGCATCATCCGAGAGATATGTGGATCGTGGAATTGCATATAAGGAAAAGAAGGACCTTGCCCGGGCCCTGAAAGATTTCGACGAGGCAATCAGTCGCAGTCCAAAAGAGAGTATCGCTTATTACTACAGGGCGCAGATCTATTCAGCATGGACAGACTATGAGCGTGCGTTGATCAACTACTCAAAAGCGATCGAATTAGACAATGACGATTTTGATTATTACTTTGAACGAGGATCACTCTATATCGATATTGATGATTTGCCTAATGCACTTGCCGATTTTACCAAGGTAATTGAGCTTGCCCCAAAAGACTCAAGTGCATTTACGAATCGCGGGCTGGTCCACTTGCGGATGAAAAACCTTGACGCAGCGGTTCGCGATTTTACTACCGCCATAAGACTCGACCCTGGCAATGGCACTGCCTATGGAAATAGATCCATAGCGTATGATGCACTAGGAGATGCCAGGCGACGCGAAGCTGACAAAAGAATGGCCGAAAGACTGGAAAGAAAACAAAAGCCTTAGCGACACATTTCATTGGCCCAACCGACGCTGGGCTTAAACCAACATCAATGCCGGCTGCTCGAGCATTTGCTTGAAGGTCTGCAGGAATTTGGCTCCGGTCGCACCGTCGATAACGCGATGGTCGCATGACATCGTGACGTGCATTATGCTGCGGACGACGATCTCACCGTTTCTCACGACAGGCGTCTGCGTTGCTCCGCCAATCGCAAGAATGCCGGCTTCCGGCGGATTGATGATCGCCGTGAATTCCTTGATGCCGAACATCCCGAGATTCGAGATCGAGAATGTCGCACCGGTGTATTCGTCGGGCTGGAGTTTCTTGGCCTTCGCCTTTGCGGCGAGGTCCTTGATCTCAGCAGAGATCTCGAGGAAGCCCTTTAGATTCGCGCCACGAATGACAGGTGTGATCAGGCCTTCGTCGATCGCAACGGCGACGCCGATGTCGGCCTGCTCGTAGAAGCGAAGCGACCTGTCCTGATACGACGCGTTAACGAACGGATGCTTGATCAGAGAAAGTGCGGCTACCTTGACGATGATGTCGTTTACGCTGATTTTCTGGTCCTCGGAAACCGTCGTGTTGACTGCCTTGCGGAGTTCGAGAGCGTTGTCCATCTCGATCTCGGTCGTTAGGTAAAACGTCGGGATCGGCCCGATCGATTCGGCCAGGCGGCTCGCGATCACGCGGCGCATCTGCGACGTCGGTTCCTCACGGAATGCGGAGGCACCGACGACAGTTGAAGGGACGAAAGCGTGTGCGGCAGGTTTTGCTCCGCCAGCTAAAGCAGTTTCGATATCGCGCTTGATGATGCGGCCGTTTGGGCCCGAGCCGGTGATCGTCTTGAGATCGATGCCGTTCTCAGCCGCCATGCGAGCAGCGATCGGCGATACGATCATGCGGCCATTGCCCTCGGAACCGCCTGCGTGAGCGGGCGGCGCGGATGTGGTGCTCGACGCAACACTCGAGGTAACGGCAGGTTCCGCAGTTTTCTGGACTACCTCTGTCGGGATCTTTGCTTGGGCGCCATTGCCGCCCGCTGACGCAGGCGGTTCTGACTTAATTTCGCTGAGCAGGGCCGAGATGTCCTCGCCTTTGTTGCCGATAATAGCGATGGCTTCGCCGAGGGCCGCGGTGTCGCCGGCGCCTTTTAGGATCTTCAGCAGCGTGCCGTCGGTGAGGGCCGTCATCTCCATGGTCGCTTTATCGGTATCGACCTCCGCGAGAGTTTCACCGGCACCGTAGCTGTCGCCTTCGTTTTTGACCCAGCGTGCGATCTGCCCTTCTTCCATCGTGGGCGAGAGTTTCGGCATTAAGAATTTTTCAGCCATAAATATCCTTTATCTTACTGATCGTTTTTTCCGGTAGTTACCGCTCTCGTTCCTGACGGTTAGCGGCGATCATTTGCAATCGCTCTTCGCGAGTCAGTTTCTTTTCGTTGTATCCGTTTTCGCCGAACGGTGACGCCCTTTCGAGCCAGAGTTCCTCAAGGACGGACAGATCCGCGGCGTAGTCGTAATTCGGGTCGTCTCTTGGTTCGAGCGGCTCCAACGTTTCAAATTCGAAAGCGTCCGGGCCAAATTCCTTCCAGTCTGCCTGCAGCGTCTTGTTCGAATGAGAACCTATGTTCAACTGCAGCGTGTGCCGGTTTATCTTGCCGGGAACATTAATACTCGAATCGATCAGTACCTTTCCGCTGAACTTGTTTCTGATCTGGAACACGCCCATCGGGCGGTGCGACAACTTGTATTCGCGGATCGCTGCCTTCTTATCGATCACAGATAACAAACTTCCTTGACCGCTGCGACTATCTTCTCGACACTGGGAAGAGCCAAAGCTTCGAGGTTTTTGGCGTATGGCATCGGTGTCTCGGCGGTCGATATACGCTTGATCGGCGCGTCGAGATAGTCGAAGGCGTGATCCATCACCTGATACGAGATCTCGGCACCGACCGACGCGAACGAATGCGATTCCTCGGCGATCACCAAGCGGTTAGTCTTCTTGATCGAATTGACGATCGTGTCGATATCGAGCGGCTTGATGGTCCGCGGATCGATGACCTCGACAGAAACATCGAACTCATTCTGGATCTGCTCGGCTGCCTGCAGGGCCATCGGCACCGTCATCGAACGGGCGACGATCGTGCAGTCCGTGCCTTCGCGTTTGACGTCAGCCAGCCCAA
>CAYSMU010000065.1:0-10244 GCA_964432145.1 uncultured Chloracidobacterium sp. | reverse complement strand
GATCCCGCCGGGAATCACGAGCTTGCCCGCTGCGTTGATGACAACATCCGCCTCCATATCCAACGTCTTGCCGATAGTCGTCACCGTCTCGCCGTCGATGAATATGTCTGCATGATAGTCGTCAACTGCTGTAACGACGCGGCCGTTTTTGATCAGTGTTTTCATAGGAAATTCCCCACAGAGGCACAGAGAACACGGAGTTTTCAAATCACTTTTCTCTTAATGCCGTTTTTTAATAATTCTACGTTGAAATTGATCAATAAACCGAGCTTTTTCTTTGTAAGTTTGAGATAGGTCAGTAACTGGGCTTCATGGATCGGCATAATTCTTTCCACTGATTTTAGTTCGAGAATTATTAGATCTTCGACAACGATATCTAACTGGTAACAGGCATCCAGTTCGATTCCGTCGTAAACTATCGGCAACGGGGCTTGGCGTTCAACTCTCAGCCCTGCCTTCCTTAATTCGTGAACAAGACAGACTTCATAAGCACTCTCAAGTAACCCCGGACCAAGAACCCTGTGAACCTTTATCGCGCAACCGATAATTTTCTCTGTAAGCTCGTTTAGCTCCATAATATCTATTCGCCACAGTGAGACAGAGGCCACGGAGAAAGAAAACACTTTAATCAACGCTCGGTCCGATCAGCAACTATCCAAAACCCTCTGTGCCCTCTGTGCCTCTGTGGTGAATCGCTTCCACCGCGGTAACAACCCGCCCGTTTTTGATCAGTGTTTTCATCGTCTTAATACCTTTCTTTTAGCGTTAGTGGAATTCCGTAGTCCTAGTCTAGCGTTCGTGAAGTGTGGTTGGAATGGAGCATCATTTGGCTTTCGGAGTCTTTTTCTTAATGTGATCTTTACAAGGGTAAAATGGCTTTTGGCGAGGCGTCTTGCACCAATGATCGCCATCGGTGGTTGAGTTGAGCATCATTCCGGTGCGGATGACGTTGCCGTAGAGGCCGCTTGCCGATAGTCGTCCACCGCCGTAACAATGCGTCCGTTTTTGATCAGTGTCTTCATAAGAATTTAGTCGCAGAGAAACCAGAGACATATTCTCGGCGGCCTCTGTGTTCTCTGTGGCGATCGGTCTATTTTACTCGCTCGAATAGCATATCGCGCATCCGCGAACCGCCGACGTGTAGTTTGTCTATCTTGCCCGCTTTATCACGCGTGACCCACACGACGTAGCCTTGAGCGGAAAAGTGGTCCTTGTAGATCGGGGTCAGCGGCAGCTTGAGGACTGGCCGAATGACTATGAACGGCTTGTCGCCTTCAAGCGAAAACTTGAATTTCGCCTGTGCCTCGTCGCTGTACCATTCGCCGGAAAACTCAGCGAGGTCACCCGCGGCAGGCTTCCATTCGGACACCAGGGTCAGCAGCGTTACCGACCCGTCCGTATTGGCGATAGTCGCGGTGACGGGCATTCCGTCTTTGAATCTGAGTTTTCTGTCACCAAGCATGAATGATCCATCAGCGACCGGCTTCAAGGCAGTACCATTGATCTTCAATTCACCTTTGTCGAGCGCGATCTGATTCGCATTCCTTGTGACGTCATTTCGCCAAATGCCCACGTACTTCTTCAGCTGGTCTTCCGAGATCGTAATAGTCTCGACTTTAACCGGAGCGGGGATCGGTCCAAAGATCTCGTCGGTTACGGCCGCCGCCAGGCCGCCCGCATTTGGTGACGTGCCATTGCAAAGCACCGCGATCGATACCTTTTGGTCCGGATAGCGTGCCAGAAAAGTCTGATACCCCGCCGTCGAACCGCCGTGCGAGACATCTCGCATACCGTTGTATTTATCGACTACCAATCCGAGAGCATAACTGATCTTTCGGCCTTCATTGAGCACGCCCTGCATCTCAAGTTCATCTACGAGCTTGGCGTTCCATGTCCGAGCATCAAGCATCGCATTCCATTTGAGCCAATCGCCGACGGTCGTCAACATTCCTCCGTTCCCGTAAACATTCATGAACGGCATATCGAGCCGCCATCTTCCGTTGCCTTGTCGCGAATACGCCTGAGCCCGACCCGGCACGATCCGCTGATAATCGTCGCGAATCGAACTGTTCTTCATTCCCAGAGGATTAAATAGCCGCTCCGCAACAAAGTCGGAAAACTTCTGCTTCGATACCCGTTCGATGATCACCGCTGCCAGATTGTAACCGCTGTTCGAGTACGAATACTCGGCACCGGGCGTGAAATCGAGAGCCTTTTGCCTGGTTATAACGTCGACTGCAATATCCTGCGTGATGACGCGGTCACCGCGTCCTGCCCCGGTCAACTGCATGACAGATCCCCAATCTCGCAGGCCGGCCGTATGATTGAGCATGTGGCGGATGGTGAGCGGCTTGCCATAATCCGGCAGTTCGGGAATGTACTTTCGCACAGGATCGTCAATACTCAGCCTGCCGTCCTGGTGCAATAGAACGAGCGCCGCTGCAGTGAACTGCTTCGCCACCGAACCCGATTCGAAGATCGTCTGCGGCGTGTTTGCGATGTTATGCTCCATCTCCGCGAGGCCAAACGCCTTTTCGAAGACCGATTCACCATTCAACGAAACACCGACCGCACAACCCGGAGCCGGCATCGTGACAGCTTTTGACGCTTTTTCAAACGCACGTTCGGCTCCGGCGACGACCTTCGCCCGGTCCGGTGCCTGTGCCATCACACCAAGAGAACCGGCCACGACCGAAAATATTCCAAATACGATCCTTAACTTCATAGTTTTTACTTCCATCACTTCACCCGATCAAACGGCATGTCGCGCATCCGTCCTGCGCCGATGTGCATTCCAACGACCTTCCCAGTCGCATCGCGATCGAACCAGAAGATCTGCCCTGAAGCATCCGTAAAACAATCCTTATAAAGCGGCTTGAGAGCTACCCGCGGCGTGTTCCTAAACTGTAAAAATGGGTTTGCGTCCTCGGCAATAAACTTGACCTTGGCCTCCGCATCGTCGCTGTACCAATCTCCGGCGAAAGCCGTGATGTCGGCAGCGGTTGGCTGCCATTCGGCTTCAATGGTAAATCGGACGGTGTCGTTGTTCGCCGTCGCATCGAACGATATTGGTTTTCCGGCTCCGTCATATTTGAACGTGATCTTGTTCGAACCGACCATCATCGAACCGTCCGGCGTCGCCCGCACAGGCGTCGTGCCAGCACGCAGTTCGCCATTGTTCAGGGCAAATCGCATCGCGGTTTTAGTCCTCTCGTTCTTCCACAGGCCGACATATTTCTCGGGCTGCTGGATCGCGAGTTTTTCTGTACTCGAGGCCGAGGGCGGGTCGGGGAACGGGCCGAGTATCTCGTCAGCAACGCTATTCGCCAGTGTAGTAGGGTCAGGTGCGGTTCCGTTACAAAGCACTGCGATCGAGAGCTTTCTTTCGGGGAATCGAGCGAGGAAGGTCCGGTACCCGGCGGTCGCTCCGCTATGAGCGATCTGCTTGTTCCCCTTATACGAACCGACGCTCAGCCCGAGCGCGTAGTTGATCTTTTGGCCGCTGTTGAGAATACCTAGCGTCTCAAGAGCATCGACCAGCGGCCCGTTCCACGTGCGAGCATCGAGCATCGCGTTCCACTTGAGCCAATCGCCGACGGTCGTCAGCATCCCGCCTCCGCCGTGGGCGTTCATCATCGGCATATTCAGCCGCCACGGGCCGTCGCCGCTCTTTGAATATGCCTGTGCCCTGCCCGGCGTGATCCGCTGGAAATCGTCTCGATAGCCCGTATTCTTCATCCCGACCTGCCTTAAGATTCGCTCGGCAACAAAATCGGCGAATTTCTGCTTCGACACACGCTCGACGATCATCGCCGCCAATTGATAACCGCTGTTTGAGTACGAATACTCCGCACCGGGCTTAAAGTCAAGCCCTTTTTGCCGAACGACCGTATCAAATATCATCTGCTGCGTGATGATATGTTCACCAGCCCCTTCGCCGCTCAAAGCCCGCACCGAAAACCAGTCGCGCAAGCCCGAAGTGTGATTCAGCATGTGCCGTATCGTCAGAGGCGTGCCATAATCGGGCAACTCCGGGAGATATTTCCTCACCGGATCATCGATCGAAAGTTTCCCTTCCTGCTGTAACAGTACGAGGGCCGCCGCCGTGAACTGCTTTGCTACCGAACCCGACTCGAAGATCGTCTGCGGCGTATTCGCGATGTTGTGCTCCATCTCCGCGAGGCCAAACGCCCTTTCGAAGACCGATTCGCCATTCAGCGAAACCCCGACCGCACAGCCGGGAGCCGGCAGCACGACGGCTTTTGTTGCTTTCTCAAACGCTCGCTCGGAACCGGCGACGACCTTGGCCTTGTCTGGAACCTGTCCAAAGGAAAGTGAGACGAGAAGAAATGTGATCAGAAATGCTGGAGTTTTCATTAGACAAATAGCCACAGAGTTCACAGAGAACACAGAGCATTTTCTCGGGGGCCTCTGTGTTCTCTGTGGCAAATATCTCTAGCAAAGCGCCAAACCGGCATCGAGAGCCTCGACCAGCCTGTCAACCGTGTCCGTCGTCGTATTGAGCATCATCCCGGTGCGTATGACGTTGCCGTACAGGCCGCCTTTACCGATCAAAACGCCTTGTCGCTTTGTTTCTTCAAATACGCGCAAAACGGCTTCCGGGTTCGGTTCTTTTGTTTTTCGGTCTTTGACGAGTTCGACGCCGAGCATAAGGCCCATGCCGCGAACGTCGCCGATCACGGCATGTTTTTCCTGCAGTTCAAGCATTCGCTGCTTGAAATAGTCACCGACGACGCGGGCGTTCGTAAGCAGATCGTCTTCCTCGATGACTTTGATAACTGCGAGGCCGACTGCTGACGAAACCGGATTGCCGCCGAAAGTCGAGAATGTCAGTCCCGGGAAGGCATCGGCGACCTCGGGCGTCGCGATTGTCCAGCCGAGCGGCACGCCGTTGCCCATACCCTTTGCCGATGTGATGATGTCCGGCTCGACGCCCCAGTGCTCGATGCCGAACCACTTGTCGCCCGTGCGGCCCCACGCAGCCTGGACCTCGTCCGAAATGAAGAGCCCGCCGTGACGGCGAACGATCTCGGCGACCCGCGGGAAATACTCTTTAGGCGGAATTATGAATCCGCCGACACCGAGAATGGTCTCCGCGATCATTCCGGCGATCTTGCCCGTCGTGGTGGTCTTGATGAGTTCCTCGACGTCGTCCGCACAAGCGACGCCGCACGACGGATATTCGAGCTTGAACGGGCAGCGGTAGCAATACGGAGCATGTGCATGGACGACGCCCGCGACCTGCGACGCGATCGGCTTCCACGTCGAATGCCCTATCGTCGAAAGGGCCGTTGCCGAGCGTCCCGCGTAACTGTGCCGCAGAGCAATGACCTCGTTGTTGCCGGTCGCGATCTTGGCGGCCAGCACGGCGGTATCGTCGGCCTCGGTGCCGCTGTTGGTGAAGAACGACTTCTTCAAACGGCCCGGCGAGATCTCAGCCAGCTTCTCAGCCAGATCACCCTGCGGCCCGTTGGCATAGAGCGTCGAGGTGTGAGCGATCTTGTCGACCTGCTCCTTCCACGCGGTGTTAACGCGCGGATTCGCATGGCCGATGCTGACCGTCAGCACGCCGCCGAAGCAATCGAGATAACGATTGCCTTTATCGTCCCAGACGTATTCGCCCTCGCCTTTTACGAGAGCAAGCGGCTCCTGGTAATAGGTCGCCACGGCCGGAAAAAGAAATTCCTTGTGCTTTTCGATAGCACTCTTCAACGACGTTTTTTGTTCTGGTTGAGTCATATGATCATATTAACCGCGAAAGTCACGAATATAACGAAAAAGGAGCACATCATTGTACTCCAATTTCGATCGAACTCGCGTCTACAAATTGTGCCTATTGGATCAAAGGTCCTCTACCGTGAGTTTAATATCGGCATATTTCCATGCCTCGACGAACTGTTTTTTTACTTTTTGAGCCTCGTCCTTCTTGCCCTGAGCGTCAAGAGCCGTCATAAGCCCAAACAAAGAACGTCCGCTGCCTGCATTGCGTCGAAGGTCTTCTCTGAAGATCTTTTCCGCCTCGACGAATTGCCCGTCGCGAAGCAAGGCACCACCGAGATTCTCCCTGACAGGCGAGATCGAGATCGGCGGCTCGGAATAACCCAGCGTGTCTTCCGCATCGACAGCATCTCGCAGGAGATCGATCTCCTTCGCCTTGTCGCCTTTCTGCCGGGCGATCGCCGCGTCGATGCGTGCATCGTCGATCTTCCGCATGGGAGATCGATCGGAAGTATCTTTCGAGCTCTCTGCCTGAGCTTTGGCGACATTGCGAGTCGCAATAAGCGCCATTGCTCGTGCCCACGTCCAGCCGCTCAGCGTTTCGGGGCGGCTGTCCGCAGGCGGAGCCGGAGCTTTCAGTATGTCGTCCCACCGCTTGAATCGCACCCAATACCGCGGCCGCTGATCGCTCGAACGCGGCGACTTAAAAATGAATTTGCGATCAAGCGAATGCATGACCTTGGCAAAATTGCCCTGCATCGCGTATGAAAACAGGAGAAAATTCAAAACGTGATTGTAGTGCCACAGCTTGAATTCTTCCGAAAGTGAGTCGGTGGGCATTGTCGCCGTTTCTTCGTTAGATTCAACAGACTTTTGAAAATTCCCTGTCCGCACATAGATATGCGCCGGCATGTGGACCAAATGGCCGAATGACGGGATAAAGATCTTTTGCCCGCGCAGCGCGTCGGCAGCCGCGAGTGCCCGTTCGGGCTGCATTGATTCCTCGACGCCGTGAATGTACGTGTGCGTCAGGCCGACGTGTTTGGGATGCAGCTTGAGGCCTGCCTCGAGAACAGCCAGCATCTCGGGCCATCGTCCTACCGGCTCGCCATCTCGAGTCCAATTGGAATAACCCGCCGAGTAAAAGATGCTGAGGGCGTAAAGTGCGGCGGCATCGGCATCCCGCGGCGACGCTTCGTAGATAGGTTTCATTGCCTCGCGATAGGCATCATCCGAGGCTTTTCGGTTGTAACCGGCAGCATCCGGCAGGAGTTTCGCTAATGCCTCGATATAGACCCGATCCGATCGCGGAGCTGGTAAAGACATCGCGGTCTTTATCGCGTCGCGTGCCTCTTTTAGACGTTTCTCGTCGCCCGGATTCCCGCCGCCCGTGCCCCGCGGATATGCGGCGAGTGCAATGCCCCAGTACGCCATCGCTAGCTGCGGGTCGAGCTCGGCCGCGTGGCGAAACGACCTCACGGCGTCGCCGTCATTGAACGCGTAATACAGCGTAAGTCCCTGATCGAAAAAGGCCTGTGCCTCTTTGTTCGACGTCGCGACCTTTCGGTGGGTGATCGCATCGGTCGTGACCAACTCGATCGGTTTTATTCCGGAACTTGCCTCCGGCGTCTTATGTTGGTCATGTTGACCAAGAGCAGAAACGAACCCTAACGCTACGAGGACGGCGATCTTTGAAATTGATCTCATAGTTTAAGTTTGCCAGACCCATGTATATCAGCCTTTGGTTTGATCGAGAGTAGCGATCATTCTACACCAAACCCCTTGAGAATAAACGAACTTCGTAAAAACGTCACTCGGCTGCCAATGTGATCTTAGACCCGCAGTCTAGTTTTCAAGTTTTCCTCAAGCCCCTTTCAACCTTTGCTCAAGCCTCTCTTTGTAGGGTTACGTCAGCAAGCAGCGAACTTTCGAATCGCCCACAAGCGCGGCTCGCATGAAATTTAAAAGAGAAGGACAAACAAATGAAGAACAACTTTTCAAAAAAACGAAAGAGAGTCATTGCTGTATCGCTGATCGCTTTGTCGATCATGGCAGCGTGCGTTGCGGTCGTTGACCAGCATTTTTCAGCAGATGCATCGGGGATCGCAAAATCGGTGATAGTTCAACTGCACGGTGATCCTGGCGCAGTGTGGAAGGCCCGCCAGTTAAGAGCTGGCAATAGCGTCTCCGACGCTGACCTGCAAGCTTACCGGGCCTCTATCACGGCCGCCCAAAACGCTTTTCTCGCGGATCTGCATTCCAGGGGTGTCAGTTATCAGATCGACGGTGTCGATATTCAGAATTTTAGCGGCGTGACTGAAATGCGTGCCGATTATCGATTTAACTTGGTCCTAAACGGAATAACCCTAAAGGTCCCGGCAGCAGCGATCCCGACGATCAAGGCTATGCCTCAGGTCAAGAGCGTAAAGCCGAACGACTACCTGACCCTCGACCTCAATAAAAGCGTGGGGTACATCAACGCACCTGCCGTCTATGGCCAGTACCACGAACTAACGCCATTTGACAATTTCGGCGAAGGGTATGAAGGCCAGGGGATGAATATCGCGGTGCTTGATACCGGAATCGACTGGACACATCCGATGTTCGGCAGCGACCCGACACCACCGCGTCTCGGCATCGCTCCGCCGACGGCAGCTACTAATTCCAACAGAAAGGTCACCTATTACCTTTCTTTCTCAGGCGGTCTCGTCGACGATTTTGGCCACGGTACAGCTGCTGCGTCGAACATCGCCGGCTATTTGGCAATGGCTCCCGGAGCGGACGGCCTGCCCGGAACGGCTGACGACGTCCGCGTACATGGAGTCGCCCCGCAGGCTCGGCTTATGGGTTACAAGGTTTGTACCGGCACGGGAAGCTGCGTATCGGCCTCGACGATCCTCGGTATCGAGGATGCCGTTTCGCCATTTACGCTGACAATGCAGCCGAAGCCCATCGCTCATGTCATCAACCTCAGCCTTGGCGGTGTCGGCGGCCCAGACAGCGATACTGCTATCGCCGCTGACAACGCTGCTCTCCTTGGCACGACCGTTGTCGCGTCGGCCGGCAATGCAGGGCCCGGCGAGGGCACCGTGGGTGCCCCGGCGGCGGGACGTCACGTGATCGCGGTTGGCGCGACGACTCATCCCGGCGCGGCTAATGCCAATTGGTCCGTCGACTTCCTGCAGGCGTCGGCAGTTCCGCCGACCCGCATTGGAGTCGTAACCCCGGCGAACACGCTGCCGGCCCAGCCCGGATTTAACCGGCTGAAGCTCTACAAGATGGCGGGCACCCCCGACCCGGCAGCCGGCTCGATTGCCCAGCGATACGTTTTTGTTAATCTCGCTGCGACCGGCACGACCTATCCGGCGGCGGTTAGCGGGAAGATCGCGTTGGTCAAGGGGTCGGGCCTCGGGGCCACGTTTGCCGACCGCTGCACCCGTGCGTCGCTTGCCGGTGCTGCAGGAATGATCCTTATCTCCACAACCACTAATCCTACGGCGGTTCACGGAACCATTCCGTGCGCGATCGTCTCGCCCGAGGAAGGTGAGATCATGATCGACGCTATCTCGTCGACCGACGATAACGCCGTCGATCCGGCAAACGGAACGGTTTCAGAATTGCCGATCCGCATGAATCCTTATTTGACGAACGTATTTGTGGGCGAAACTGCAAGCTTTAGCTCACGCGGTCCGGTACTTGGACTGGGCCAGGTCAAGCCTGACGTAACCGCACCCGGTGTTGCTGTAGTAAGTGCAACGGTCCGTGCCGGTGGCGCGACGACCGGCGGCGGAACGATGTTCGACCCGACCGGATACACGCCGGCAAGCGGAACGAGCTTTTCGGGCCCTCACGTCGCCGGATCGGCATCACTTGTTAAGCAGGCCCATCTTGGATGGTCCCCGGACATGATCCGTACGGCGCTGATCAATACCGCCACAAACCTTCGCCGGACCGATGGCACATCGAAGTCCGACGGGGCAACTGCTGACTCAGTCAACGAACAGGGCGGCGGCCTGATCGACGTCGGTGCGGCGGTCAATACCAAGGCTCTGATGGGCATCGAGGGCGACGGCATCAGTGCTCCCGCGATCCTCGGCAGCCACTCATTTGGTGAAAAAGCGATCCTCAATAACCGCATCGTCAATACGTTCAGCGTCCCGGTAGTGATCCGCGACGTCTCGGGCCAGGGCGGAACGTATAGCCTCTCGACGGTCAACAACCGCTCGACGGACATTAACGGGGTTTCGACCTCCGTCAGCCAGTCAAGCATAACGGTCCCGGCGAACGGGAGCGCTTCATTCACGGCAACGGTTTCGCTAAACGGTGACGTCGTCCGTTCGCTCGATATCAAACAGCTTCAGTGGTATGTCGTTGCGACCAGCGGCGGTAAAAAGCTCCGCATGCCAATGTATCTGCAAGCGACCCCCTCACTTCCATCGGATCAGATCTCGTCATCTGTAACGAACACGTACGAGGGAACGGTGCTTGCCGGTGACGGCGGTGTC
>CAYSMU010000064.1:6139-10263 GCA_964432145.1 uncultured Chloracidobacterium sp. | reverse complement strand
TTAGACAGGCTCTCGATAGATTGAAGCCCGGACCGATCAAGGCAGATGCGCCGAAGGTCGTACTTCCCGATCGCGACGATATGCGCAAGCATATGGATTCGCTCATTCATCATTTCCTGATAGTCGCCGAGGGCTTTAACGTTCCTCCGGGCGAGGTCTATATGGCCATCGAGGCGTCAAAGGGCGAACTCGGCGTTTATATGAAATCGAACGGTGGGCCCAAACCAGAACGCGTTCATTTTCGCGGGCCGAGCTTTGTAAATCTTTCGGCACTCCCTGTCATGGCCGAGGGCGAGATGATAGCTGACGTAGTGGCTATTATTGGAAGTTTGGATATTGTGTTGGGAGAGATCGATAGATAGGAGGGACGTTATGCCTGAAGAAATGAATGACGATCGGTTCAAGAAAGAGGTAATGAATTTATTGGGCAATCTGATAAACAAAGCAAATGAGCATGATGGGCGCTTTACCTCGATCGACACCAAGCTTGAAATGATCTCTCGAAAAGTCGACTCGATTTCCTCGCAGTTTCAGGAAGTTGGATCTATGTCAATTCAGGATCATCAACGTATAGATCGGCTGGAAGGACGTATAGATAATCTAGAGGCCGAGGCCCACTGACATGGCAGCAGCAACACCTACAAGTTACACAGACACACTCGTCGTAACGGACGAGGTAGCGGAATTTTCTCCTGCGGTTGTCGAGGAGATGCGTTCTCACGTCGCGAAATATCCGGCTGACCGCACACGTTCGGCATTGATCCCGCTGCTCTTCGTGGTCCAGCGTGAACGCGGATACATCGATAATCCCGGTGTGAATTTCCTTGCGAAATTCCTTAACCTCGAGGTCACGGACGTTTGGGAGACGGCGACGTTCTACTCGATGCTGAACATGCGTCCCGTCGGCCGCAACCATATCCAGATCTGTAAGACACTGTCGTGCAAGATCATGGGTGAGCCCGACATTACGGAGCATATCTGCTCGAAACTCGGCATTCATCCGGGCGAAACGACCGAAGACGGTAAATTCACAGTTTCCCTTGTCGAGTGCCTTGGCAGCTGCGGAACCGCCCCGATGATGCAGATCGGATTCGATTATCACGAGGATCTGACCATTGAGAAGGTGGATAAGATCCTCGCGGAGTGTAAATAAATATGGCAAACGGCGACATCATTAAGGGCATTTACGATGCATTTGCGACCGGGAACATTCCCGGCGTCCTCGGTGCCATGGATTCGAACATTTCATGGACCGAAGCTGCTGGTTTTCCGTACGCAGGCACATATATCGGCCCGATGGCGATCGTCGAGAACGTTTTTATGAAGCTGGCAGCCGAGTGGGACGGTTTCGCCGCGGTTCCCGAACAGATCGTTGACGGCGGTGACACGGTCGTCGCTCTCGGTAATTACAGCGGCACCTATAAAGCGACCGGCAAATCGATGAAGGTCCCGTTCGCACACGTTTACGACCTTAAAGACGGCAAGATAATCAAGTTTGTTCAGCATACCGACACGGCAAAGGTTGCCGAGGTCCTTTAGAGAAGGCTACAGATGGAAATCAAAGCGATCGGCTGCGAGCCGCTGTCATTAAAGCGAGTGTTCGTTAAGGATGGCCACACGCTAAAGGTGTATCGCGACACCGGCGGCTATGCGAGCCTTAAAAAGGCACTGGAGATGTCGCAGGACGATATTATCCAGCAGGTCAAGGATTCGGCCCTGCGCGGACGCGGCGGTGCCGGCTTCCCGACGGGCATGAAGTGGTCATTCGTTCCAAGGAGTTCGCCGAAGCCGAAGTATATTGTCTGCAACGCCGACGAAAGCGAGCCTGGATCATTCAAGGACCGTTATTTGATGGAATACGACCCGCACGCTCTCATCGAGGGAATGATCATCGCGGGTTATACTCTCGGTTCAAATACGGGATACATTTACACTCGCGGAGAGTACCGTTATCTGATCGATATCATGGACGTTGCCATTGCTGAGGCCCGCGAGGCCGGCATTCTGGGCAATAACGTGATGGGTTCCGGCCTTTCATTTGACATTCATACCCATACGGGCGCCGGTGCGTACATCTGTGGAGAAGAAACAGCGTTGCTTTCCTCGCTTGAGGGTTATCGCGGCCATCCTCGAATGAAGCCGCCGTTTCCCGCCGTCGAGGGTTTATACGCTTGTCCGACGATCGTCAATAACGTCGAGACGCTGACCAGCATTCCACAGATCATCGAAATGGGCGGCATTGAGTGGCGTGACCTCGGTACGGAAAAGAGCGGCGGCACAAAACTCTGGTCGATCAGCGGCCACGTCAAAAAGCCCGGTGTTTATGAGCTTCCCATGGGCTACGCCGATATGGAGAAGTTCATCATGGACGACTGCGGCGGAATGCTTCGCGACGACAAAAAGCTCAAAGCAGTAATTCCGGGCGGCTCAAGCGTTTACATCATGAATGCCGGTCAGATACTCGGCAAAAACGTAACGCTCGACTATGAAGGATTGGTCGCCGCGGGCTCGATGCTCGGCACGGGCGGCATGATGGTCATGGACGAGACCGTCGACATAATGGAATCGACCAAGAATCTGACCGAGTTTTACAAACACGAGTCGTGCGGCTGGTGCACCCCGTGCCGCGAGGGTACGGACTGGCTTGTAAAGATATTCAACAGGATTTCTATTGGCGAGGGCCGTCCTGAGGATGCACAGTTGATGCTTGACATATGCGACAACATCGAGGGCAAGAGCTTTTGCCCTCTCGGCGACGCAGCAGCATGGCCGATCCAGAGTGCGATCAAACAGTTCCCGGGCGATTTCAAGAAATGGCTTGTCGATAATACATCGTCGAACGGGATCACGCCGAACGTATAGAGGATGAAGCGAATTATTCGAAACACAGCACTTAGAGCCGCAGCGACCAGTCTGTTGGCCGTCTTTTTCTGCGTTTCGATCTTTGCTCAGGGCAAGAATCCGATCATTTTGATCCCGGGCCTCACGGGCTCCGAGCTGATAGATAAGCGGACCGGCGAACGCGTTTGGTTCAAGGCAATTAAATCGAGCTCCGAAGACCTTCGACTTCCTCTCTCGATCGATCTGGAAAAGGTTCGTGACGGCATTGTTCCCGGTGACATTCTCCGAACGGTAAAAGTCGGCCCGTTTCCCGTGACCGACGTCTATGGCGGTTTCATTCGCGCAATGCAGATGCGTGGCGGTTATGTAGAGGAACGTTGGGAATCGCCGTCTGAGGATGGTGCGAGTGACTCGCTTTATGTATTCCCTTACGACTGGCGGCTCGACAATGTCGAGAACGCTCATCGACTCATAGCCAGCGTAGAGGCATTGCGAAAGAAGCTGAAGAGCCCTGACCTCAAGTTCGACATTGTGGCCCACTCGATGGGCGGCATCATCGCCCGTTACGCGGTGATGTACGGTAATGCCGACCTTCCGTCGGGTAACCGGAAGCCGCAGCCGTCTTGGGCAGGCTCCAAATACTTCGAAAAGATCGTCTTGATGGGCACGCCGAATGAAGGTTCGGCATCGTCACTCTCTGCATTGCTCAACGGCTATGCACTTGGCGGCATGAGGATCGACCTTCCGTTTCTAGAGGATTCGTCGAGATTTACGGTCTTTACGATCCCATCGGCCTATCAACTTCTGCCGGCTCCGGGGACCCTGAGGGTCCTGGACGAAAAGCTGCGGCCGCTGCAGGTGGACCTCTATGACCCAAAGACGTGGTCGAAGTACGACTGGGACCCGATCAGCGACAATGAGTTTCCGTCTCAGTTCGCTTTGGCCGAACGTAAGATCGCTCCGCAGTTTTTCGCTTCGCAGTTGGCACGGGCAAAGAAGCTTCACGAGGCCCTTGCGATCGCTCCGAACAAGACTGCAGGAGTCTCATTCTATGTCGTCGGGGCAGACTGTAAAACCGCTCTGGACTCGGTCGTCGTATATCGCGACCACGTTTCAGGCCGTTGGAAGACGATATTTAAGCCAAAGGGTTTCACACGGGCAGATGGCACTAAAGTGACCGACGACGAACTCAGGAAAGTTATGTTGACCGCCGGCGACGGCGTAGTGACAGTCAGATCTCTCGAGGCGATCACCCAAGCCGAGATCGCGGGCGTGGCCTCGAT
>CAYSMU010000064.1:0-6129 GCA_964432145.1 uncultured Chloracidobacterium sp. | reverse complement strand
CACAAGGATACAGGACTATATTCTTGGCGTATTGGACAACAGGTCTAATTCGGCCAAGGCAAACAACGAGAACTAAAAATAGGAGATCTATGGGAAAGGGAGATAAGAGAACGAGACGCGGCAAGATCTTTGCCGGAAGTTTTGGTAAGTCAAGGCCGAAATATAAGGCAAGCGTACACGTCCCGGCAGTCGAGGAAAAACCGGCGAAAAAGACCAAGTCAAAGTCGTAGGGGTTTGGATGAAGTTTTCAGAATCGCTCGAAAGCGGCCATCATGCACAACTCGCTCGACTGGCGGGAGAATGGCATGGTGTCACAAGAACGTGGTTCGAACCCGACGTGGTGGCCGACGAGTCACCTATGACCGGGACCATCAGGCATCTGTTGGGCGGCCGGTTCTTGGTCCACGAATACTCGGGCAGCCTGCAGGGAAAACCTTTTGACGGGATCGCGATCTACGGATATGACCTTGCGACCAACAAATTTCAGTCGGCGTGGGCGGACAGCTTTCACATGTCAACTGGAATGATGTTCTCAGAGGGAGATCCGGGCGAGAAATTCAGCGTGCTTGGCAGCTATTTCGCCGGCGAGGGAGAACCGAGATGGGGTTGGCGGACGGAGATCGAGGCTCTGGATGACGAGAATATTGTGATCACGGCCTACAACATCACACCTGAGGGTGACGAGGCAAAAGCGACTGAGACGCGGTATAAGCGAAAAGTTTGATGTCAGAACAGATAAAAGTAACCATCAATGAACAGGAGTTCGAGGTCGACAAGGGCGCACGGCTTATAGACGTGTGCCGCGAAAAAGGCTTCGGAATACCATCGTTCTGCTACTACAAGGATCTCGAACTGCAGGCCTCCTGCAGAATGTGTCTTGTCCGAATAGACAAGATGCCCAAACTTCAGACTTCCTGCACCATCAATTGTACAGATGGCATGGTCGTCACCACCGCAAGCGAAGAGGTCGAGAAGGCTCAGCGCGCAATGGGCGAATTCCTTCTTGCCAATCACCCGCTCGATTGCCCGGTATGCGACCGCGGCGGCGAATGCGAACTCCAGGAAGTGATCTTCGATTGGGGCGATGTAGAAGAGCGGTTTTCGGAACGAAAGAACGTCGCTCCCGAAAAGTATCTTTCACCGATCGTGGCGAACGACCCGCAGCGATGCATACTGTGTAAACGCTGCACGCGCGTCTGCGACGAATGGATGGGCGAGGATGCGATAGAAGCAGGCAATCGTGGTGCGAATACCGTTATCGGCACTTACGGCGGTTGGCTTAATTGTTCGCAGTGCGGCAATTGTATCGAGGTCTGTCCGACGGGCACGCTGCTCGATGGCGTTTACCGCCACGAAACGCGTCCCTGGGAACTCGATCAGACGGTTTCGACGGACGTTTACGGTTCGGACGGAATGCAGATCTCGATCGGTTCACGCGGCGGCAAGGTGCATCGCATCGTGGCACGCGATCGTTACGTAAACGGCCTCAATGGCGAGTTCCTCGATGTTAAGGCTCGTTTCGCACACGAGTTCATCGATCATCCCGACCGTATCAAGACCCCGATGATCCGCTATTCCAAGGGCGGCAAGCTGATCCCCTCGACATGGGATGCCGCCGTCAAGTTCGCTGCGGACAAATTTAAGGAAGCCGGCAAGTCGGTCGGCGTCATCGCTAGTCCCAGGCTGACGAATGAGGCTGTTTTCGCACTGAGGAAATTCGCCACAGACGCGGCCGGCACCGACAACTTCGCGGTCTCTGACGTCCACGACCTCGCGGCGATCTTCGACAATCTGAGCGTGCCGCTTGCTACGCACAGCGATATTAGGTACGCGGCAACCATCTTACTGATCGGCGGCGAACCTGAAGAGGAACAAACATTTACGGCCAAGCAGATCCGCCAGGCAGTCCGCAATAGCGGGGCAAAGTTTATCTGCGTCAACGATACCCCCATCAATCTTTCGCGTCGGGCGACACAGTTCGTTCACGTGAATTCCGGCACGACTGACGCCTTCGCGTTGTGTGCGGTCGACCCGTCATATGACGATTTGGCTGCCGGGAAAATGGGCATCGACACCGCGGATTTAGATGCCGCACGTAAGACGATCTTTGAAACACAGGGCGACGTGATCATTATGTTCGGCGGCGATCTTTCACGTGATGCACAGGCCATCCTTGCCTCAAACGCCGCGAGCCTCGCTGGCGAAGGCCGCCGGGTTTTGCTGCATCCGCTTGCCAGATACAACAATTCGGTCGGTGCACACGACATGACCCTTGGCCGCAAGCCAGTTGCCGATGTCGTCAAGAGTTCAAAAGCATTGCTGATCGGCGGCAGCCTACAAGATGCTAGCGTTTTGGCGGGTAAAGACTTTGTTGCGGTGCAGGAGCTTTTCCTAACCGAGACGACCGAGCATGCGGATGTCGTCTTTCCCTCGGCAAGCTTTGCTGAGGTCGACGGCACATTCACCAATAACGCCGGCAATGTCCAGCGGGTTCGCAAGGCGATCGAGCCGCTTCACCAATCAAAACCGGATTGGATGATCACATCGCTGATCGCACGAGAGATGGGCGTCGAGATAACGCCGGAACTTTCGGCGTCGGCGATTTTCCACTCGATCGCCGACAATGTCGCTGCCTATAACGGCCTGCGATATCCGATGATGAAGGATGAGTCTTCGCCGGCGCGGGCAAATTACGAGACAAAAAGTACAAAGGTCGACGCGGGTGCGTTAAAGTCCGCGGTTGAGGCGATGTCCGGCGGCGAAAAAATAACCGCCGTCCCGAAAGTTGGGCATAAGCTCCATCGCCTGACGACCATGACGAGCAAGACGCCGCAGTTCCATCTCTTGGCTCACGGCAACCCGAAGCCTGAGAACCTGCTCGTCTCCCCGCTTGCACAGTTCAATCTGGACGGCACGCCGCGTGAGAACGCAGCCGAAGCCGCCGCCGTCGGAGCCGCCGATAGGAGTGCTCCGGGTAAATAGTTTTTATGGAAGCCGTTCTTAAGACTGCATTTCCTTTTATTGTCATTGCCGCCGGTATCGGTGCCGCCTTTGGCGGGGTGATGATGATAGTCGCGTATACGGTGCTTGCCGAACGCAAGGTCCTGGGATGGATGCAGGGCCGCCTCGGGCCAAACCGCGTCGGGCCTTGGGGTCTTTTCCAGCCGTTCGCTGATCTTCTGAAGTTCATTTTCAAGGAAGATCTGACGCCCGACAAATCCACGAAATTTGTATATTTCCTGGCTCCGCTGGTAGCTCTTACTTGTGCGCTCATGCCGATGGTGCTTTATCCGTTCGGCCCGCGCATCGCCGATCCGCTCGGCTGGCTAGTACCGTACGTTGCCGACTGGCAATACATTGGCGAGGCAGCCACCTGGATCGCGGAACAGGCACGGAATATGCCGCTCACGATCGGCCAGATCGACGTTGGCGTTCTCTTTGTTTTGGGTATAACCTCGGTCGGGGTTTACGGTATCGCTCTCGCCGGATGGTCGTCGAATAGCAAGTATTCACTGATGGGCGGCCTTCGATCGAGCGCCCAGATGATCTCGTACGAGCTCGCGATGGGAGCCTCGGTCATCGGCGTTGTGATGCTCGCCGGTACGCTCGACCTGAATGGCATCATTTACGCTCAGCAGCAGTCCACGTTTCGATGGTTCATCATTCCGCAGATCGTCGGCTTCTTTGTGTTCCTGATCTCGGCATTTGCCGAGACCAACCGTGTGCCATTCGATCTGCCCGAAGCAGAGACGGAATTGGTGGCCGGTTTTCATACGGAATACTCAGCCCTGAAATTTGCACTGTTCTTCATGGCCGAGTACGTGAATATGTTCACGGTTTCCGTTATGTGCACCGTGCTTTTCCTCGGCGGATGGTACGTGCCGGGCTTGAGCCACGTTTTTGAGGTCGGCTCGATCCCTTATGCTCTGGTCAGCCATTTGGCGTTTATCGGCAAGATCTGTTGTTTCCTGTTCCTGTATATCTGGGTGCGGGCGACCTTGCCGCGGTTTCGTTTTGACCAGTTGATGAATTTTGGCTGGAAGTTTCTGCTTCCGGTCGCTTTGGCTAATGTGATCATTACGATCATTGTCGTGTTCTTTTTGAATAGGTAATTTATGGTTGGGACAGCCCTATTCTTTTTGTTCGCAGGATTCGCGATAATGTGCGCCATCTCGATGGTGTACCACAAGAATCCGCTCTACAGCGCGATCTCGCTTGTCGGCGTCTTCATCGCTTTGTCGTGTATCTATATCACGCTTGCGGCCCCGTTCATTGCGGCGGTGCAGATCTTGATCTACGCCGGAGCGATCATGGTGCTCGTGGTTTTCGTGATCATGCTGCTTAATTTAGACGACGATACACAAGCCAACCGGCTTAAGTATCTATACGCGATCGGGGGCGGCCTCGGAGTTGTCCTGCTCGCTCAGACGCTGTTTGTCTTTTATGCAGTACTGCGTGCTCCGAACCAGGCTGTCGACCCCGCAACCACCGCAGGAAAGACAATGGATATCGGCCGGGCAATGTACACGGAATATCTGCTTCCGGTCGAGATCGTCGGCGTACTTTTGATGATGGCGATCATCGGCTCCGTAATGATGGCCCGGCGGATGAGCCAGCCGCAGCTTGAGCTTGTGGTCGAACAGGAATTGGAGGAACGGCACGAGGAAGACAAAATGGACGAATCTCGTATTTCGTTCTAAAGAAAGTTATGGAACCGAATCTCGCCGGTTATCTGGCACTATCGGGAATTTTATTTACCATCGGCTGCGTGGGCGTGATCTTTAAGCGCAACGCGATCGGGATGTTCATGTGCATCGAGCTGATGCTCAATGCCGTCAACCTTACGTTCGTAGCATTTTCGCGATATTACAGCGACACGACCGGGCAGCTTTTTGTATTCATGGTAATGGCCGTTGCCGCTTGCGAAGCCGCCGTTGGCCTCGGCATCATTATCGCGTTCTTCCGTAACAGCCAGTCCGTTGACGTGGACGATGCGAGCTTGTTGAAGAATTAGTCACACGTAATGACTGAAAATAACCTTTTAAGTCTAATAATTTTCGCCCCGCTGGTCGGAGCTGCGGTCAATTGGCTGATCGGCGGTCGGCTCAAGAACGAGATATTCAGTGGCCTTGTGGCCTGCGGGTCCATCGCGATCTCTACGATCGTGGCCTTCATGATCGCGTTCGGGATCGGCACGCCGCATCCCGGAGCCCTGATCGATCCGAAAGGCCAGCCGATCCTCGACCACATTTGGACGTGGATACAGGTTGGCGGCTTCCGCGCTGATTTTGCGCTCGGAATGGACGAACTTTCCGGTATCTACGCCTGCTTCGTTACATTCGTAGGGCTGCTGATACATATCTTTGCCACGGGCTATATGCACGGCGACAAGGGATTCTATCGCTTCTTCGCGTATCTGAATCTCTTCATGTTCTCGATGCTAACGCTGGTCCTCGCCGACAATTATCTGTTGATGTTCGTCGGTTGGGAGGGCGTCGGCCTCTGCTCGTATCTGCTTATCGGCTACTACATAAAGAAGGACGAGGCACGCAAGGCAGCAAAGAAGGCCTTTGTGATGAACCGCATCGGCGACTGGGGCGTTTTGATCGGCATCTTCCTGATCTTTACGCTGACTGGTTCGATCTCATTCTTTGACAAGACGGTTGAGGGCCAGCAGGTCCACAGCGTGTTCACGTTCGTTCTCGAACACATGCATGCCGATCCGTTCACGTGGGGAGCGATCGTGGCCGGAGGCCTTACGTCCGTCGGGGTCCTGCTCTTTATCGGGGCGACCGGCAAATCGGCGCAGATACCTCTTTTGACCTGGCTGCCAGACGCAATGGCCGGCCCGACACCGGTTTCCGCTCTCATCCATGCCGCAACAATGGTCACCGCGGGTGTTTATCTGGTCGTCCGTTCAAATGCGATCTACCAGCTTTCTCCGACCGCGATGTGGATCATCGCCGTCATTGGTGCGGCAACCGCTATTTTCGCGGCTTCGATTGCCATCGCCCAGAACGATATTAAAAAGGTTCTCGCCTATTCGACCGTCTCGCAGCTCGGATTTATGTTCCTTGCGGCAGGGGTCGGAGCGTTTGTCGTCGCTATTTTCCACGTGATGACGCACGC
>CAYSMU010000063.1:0-10346 GCA_964432145.1 uncultured Chloracidobacterium sp. | reverse complement strand
GAAAAAGGGAAAGAGTGAAAAAGGGGAAAAGGGGAAAAGGGAAAGAGTGAAAAAAGGGAAATGGGGAAAAGTGAAAAGGTGATCCGTTCTACTCTCTGGGATCTCTGTGCCTAACTGTTTTATGACCGATATACCCCGGCCTCTGGTGAAATTGGCACGAGATCGGTCCGATTTTCCATTTATTAGGTATCAGATGTATGTGTCAGGAAATTCCGCTATCGGTGAGATTTTGAGATTGAATCGTGGTAATCTAAACTTTTCGAGAGATGCTCGTTTCGTCGCTGTCGTAAGGCGGCGGTCGGTGCTGTCCCGGCCCTAATAGACACTAATGAAGGAATGCCAGCTTTGTAAGAACTGCTTTGCCGACACGGTCGAGACCTGTCCGAACGACGGGATGCCGACCGTACACACGATCAATGGCGAACCGGTCCTGGAAGGCAAGTATCAGCTCGAATGCCGGCTCGGCCAGGGCGGTATGGGCATCGTTTATAAAGCCCGCCACGCCTATCTCAAGACTCAGCTTGCGATCAAGGTCATTCTGCCCGATCTCGTGGGTAACGACCCGCAGCTTGTTACCCGATTCAGGCAGGAGGCTCTGGCGGCCGCTGCCATTCGGCATCAGAATGTTGTCAGCGTGACCGACTACGGCGTGATCGACGGCTCGCTTCCGTTCCTCGTGATGGAGTATGTAGAGGGCGAATCGCTCCACGATATGCTCGCCCGCGAAAAGTCGCTATCGCCCGAGCGTGCTTACGAACTGATGGCCGCTGTGTGCGCGGGTGTAGGCGCCGCACATCACCAGGGAATCGTCCACCGCGACCTGAAACCGCTTAACATAATGATCTGCAGCGACAAGCCGACGCTGTCGCAATCTGTCAAGATACTCGATTTCGGGCTCGCAAAGATCAAATCGGGTGAATTGCTGGGCTCGTTTGTGCAAGCCCAGACGACCGGCTTGATGGGTTCGCCGTACTATATGGCACCCGAACAATGGGCTGACGAAGAGCCTGACTCACGTGCCGATGTATATTCGCTCGGCGTAATGCTCTTTCAAATGCTGTCGGGTGACGTCCCGTTCAAGGGTTCATCGATCCCGGCGATCATGAAAAAGCACATTTCCGATCCCGCCCCGACGCTTGCGGACGTCGGGATCAAGGTTTCGCCGGAACTTGAAGGTGCAATAGCCCATTCGCTTGCAAAAGATCCCAACAAAAGGACGCCAACGGTCGATGCCTTTGTCATCGAACTCGGAGCGGCTATTCATCCGGCCGGCCTGGCAACGCAAAGGTCAATGACCTATTCGATGCCTGTCTCGTCGCTTACGGTTCGTTCGAAGCCGCCGAGGTCTTCCGTGTTCGTCGATAACATGTTCGGCGGACAAACCCAGGAGAACGGCGTCCTGCTCCTCGATGGTCTGCAGAGCGGCAACCATCACCTTCGTGTCAGCCATGAGGGATTTCACGATTGGCTCGGGGATGTGGTTTGTGATGGAAAGCCGGTTGAGGTTATTGCGGAGCTTCAGGAAGGGACGTTCGACTCGCGTACGGCGATCCCTAAGCCTGATGTGACCGTCGGCGGCGCCCAGCGGACCATGGCTCCCGGTTCGAGCACGGTCGCGGACATTCAGGATGACCTTGCCAAGACGGTTGCTCAGGATTGGCGGCCGGCTGAGACCAATATTCGGGTTCCCGGTACTGCAGAACCGAAGAAGGGCGGCAAGGGCCTGCTTTTGGGAATTGGCGGAGTATTAGCGCTTATAGTTATCGGGGTAATCGGGTTAGGAGCCGCCTATATGCTTGGTTTTTTCGGCGGCCAACCACCTGGCAATAATACTGCCAGCCCGACACCAAGTCCGGGCGGCACGACTGCCGTCGCCGGCAAGCCTGAGATGGTCGCGGTTCCGGGCGGCACATTTACGATGGGCCGAAACGCCGACGCGTATTCGTATGGCGAGCATCAGGTAAAGGTGGACGACCTTTTGGTATCCAAAACGGAGATCACCAACGCCCAGTATCTTGAATTCGTTAAAGCGACCGGCCACGTGCCGCCCAAGAATTGGTCTAACGGTATGCCATTGCCGGGGACCGAATCCAGGCCCGTCACCTGGGTTTCATTGGATGACGCGATCGCATTTGCCAAATGGCGTTCCCTTATCGATGGCGGAACATATCGGCTCCCGACTGAGCAGGAGTGGGAATATATTGCCCGAAACGGAGCGAAGCAGAACCTGTTTCCATGGGGTAATGATTGGATCGACGGCAATGCCGGAATGGGCAAAGGTGATTCCGAGCCTGCCGATGTAGGATCCAAGCCGCAAGGAGCAAATACTTGGGGTGTTCTCGACCTGATCGGAAACGTATTTGAATGGACAAGTACCGAATATTACCGGTACCCGGGAAGTGAAAAGGCAGTAGCCGCCAACGAGGCGAAGGAAAAGGAGCTAAGGGGACAGATAGCCATTAGAGGCGGATCCGTTGCTGAGGACCCGTCAAAGTTCAGGGTTACTTCGACGTTTCGGTATTGGGTGCCGAAAGACACTAAGGACAAGATCCTTGGATTTAGATTGGTCAAGGAAAACTAGCGGTCCGAAAAGTATGGGTCGCTCGAACTCGAAGAGGTAGAGAGATGAGATTAGCGGCGACAGTTCGGATCGGATCGATGGCAGCCTGTTTAGCGTTTGTCGCCATGGCTGCGTCAGCCCAGGATCTCGGCAGTGCGAACAAGCTGTTCGGAGGCACGAAGACTGCTTCAACCCCTAAGAAACCTGTAAAAAAGGCAACGACGAAAGTCAAACCGTCGTCAACGGCGAAAAAACCCGCGTCTAAAAAGTCAGCCTCCTCCGCAAAATCGACTACGGTCAAAAAGCCGGTTGTGAAGGCCGCTCAACCAAAGCCTGAGAATAAGGCTGCTGCGACGTCCGAGCGCTTCGTCGGGCCCGAAAAGCTGACGGCCGCGGATCGCGATCGATACGAGGATCTGATCGAAGGTGGCAATGCGGCCAGGGACGACCGGAATTATTCGGCGGCTGAAGCGGCATATAGGAAAGCGAATTCGTTGAATCCAAGAGACTATAGGGCCGTTTACGGCCTGGGCAATCTGTATAGCGACCAGCAGCGTTGGGACGAAGCTGAGGCATCGTACCGGGCAGCACTCAAGATCGAGCCGTCGAACGCGATCACCCATATTGCTCTGAGCTATGTTTACGCCCAACCGATCTCGGCTCCGGATCTATTTGACCGGTACGCCGATGCTGAAAGGCTCGCCCGGCGGGCTATCCAGCTTGACCCCAAGAACCCGTTGGCATTTGACCAATTGGGAGCCGCCATGGAACTTCGCGGACTGATCGGTCCTGAGACCGAAAACGCCTACCGGCGGGCGATACAGATGGCCCCGACATTTGCTCCGGCATATGCGCATCTGGGCAGGCTGCTTCGCCGCCGCGGCCTGGCAAAGGAATCTGCTGAGGCATATAAGAAGGCGGTCTCGCTCTCCACCGACGTCGCGACGATGATACTCGTAGCTGAGGTCATGCAGTCGGAACAGCGATACTCCGATTCGGAACCGCTGCTTCGGAGTGCGGTCGCGGGCGACCCACGTAATCCGGCGGCCCTCGTATTGCTTGGACGGGCGTTGACCGCCCTCGGAAAATACGCCGAGGCGGAACAAACGCTTAGAAAAAGCATCGCGGTCGTACCGAACGCTTATGTGCCGAACAGCCTATTGGGATCTCTCTTCTGGCGACAGGGTAAATACGAATTGGCCGAGGGTGCGTTGATGCAAGCCGTGCGTTTTGTTTCTCCGCTGGAGAAGCGGCAGTTGGCACAACAGTTCGAGGCGTTAGGTGATGGTTATGCCAAGACGGGCCGTACCGCTAACGCAGAAAGGGCATACCGCCAGGCGACGGTTTTGGACGCGGAGAATCGGTCAGTGGCCGCTAAGCTGTTAAAAGGGCGGTCTGATTAGCTCTTGGGCACAGGGATCCGCGTTCTTGAAAAACCACACGTATTGACCGTATTTGAAGTAATAACCGCACTTATGGCGGCGAACCGAGACTCGCGATCAGATTTCGCAGCCTCCTAAACGATGTATTGTCCTAAATGCAAACAAACCTTTGAGGATGGCTCGCGACGATTCTGCCCGTCGGACGGAGCTCGCCTCATTTCCGATTCTGGTGATCCGAAAGCCGGCTCGGTCGGTGTATTCGCCAGCTTGCTGCCTAACATAGGTTCAGTTAGCGAGTTCGACGAAACGCTTTCCGACGTTCCTCGGTTCGTTATGTCCGAACCGGCGCCGGAGTTTGACCCAATTCAGAAAGCTGGGAAAGCCGATGTTGAGGAAGACGAGATATTTTTTGAGCTTGACGAAATTGAGATAGATACCTTGCCTGATATTGGAAATCAAGGACCGCCGTCGGAACCTTCGGTGGAGCGTCCCATTGATCCGCCACCGCCGGTCCCGAGAAAAATAGACCCCAGTCAGATACCGGCTGGGCATGTCGATCTGTTAGAGAGCGACCGGTCGGCACCGTATCAACTGGACTTTGACGAGGAGGAGCCAGAGAGATTCGTCGGCCGGATCGTAAAAGGGCGATACAAGGTTACTGAGTATTTGGGCGGTGACGAATCGGGGCTGGCTTACCTTGCGGACGATAAGATCCTTGACGACAAAAAGGTCCTGGTACGGATCCTCCTTGCCGAACCTGCGGACGAGATCCTTCGCAGCATACTCGCGGAGGAGCGTGTTTCGCTTGCCCATTTTTCTCATCCCAATGTTGCCAGGCTCGTTGATTCGGGGAGCTTTTCCGATGGAACTGAGTTTCTTGTCAGTGAGTTCTTTGATGCCCTATCGGTTTCCGAGATATTGAGCATTCACGGACGTTTTAGTCCTGCGCGGGCCGGCCGGATCATTAAGCAGGTCGCTAATGCTCTCAGCGAAGCTCATCAGGAAGGTATTTTGCATCGCGACATTCGCCCCGAGAACATAATCCTGGACAGTTCGACCGGCGAGGCCGAACAGGTTAAGCTGGTCAATTTCGGTGCCTCTAACGGCGAGCCGAATTCCCAGAATGCGAGTTACAAATCGCCGGAAGTCCTCGAAGGCCGTATCGCCACGATAGCGAGCGATGTTTTTTCGCTTGCTGTTGTCTCTTATGAAATGCTAACGGGAGAAATTCCGTTCCGCGGCGAAACCGCTAAAGAGATTTTACGCTCACAGAATTCCGCTTCAGCGTCTTTGCCGACCGATCTCCGGTCAGAACTCCCGCTCGCCGTCGATGATGTTTTGACAAAGGCGATGTCGTACGACCGCGCTGACCGGTATCCGAAGGCCCGAGATTTCGGCGATGCGCTTTTTGAAGTACTCACCAGCGAGCCTAAGATCCCGATGGCAAACGTTTCGGGAGTCAACGTCGCAGATACAACGGCTCCGGTTGAGCATCAGGTGGGCGTCCGTGCAAAGCCCGAGTCGGAAAAGGTCGTTGTACTCAGGCCGCTGCCTGCGGACACTGCTCTGCCAAATAAAGTCGTCTCGGAACCGGCATGGAAGAACCGCTCGCCGGAACCGCCGGCCGAGGAAAACTCCCGATTCAAATGGATCGCTGCCGCCGGGATCGCCGCACTGCTTGTCATCCTTGCGGTTGGTTGGTACTTCATGGTCAATCGACCCGAACCCATAGATGTCCCTGCGCAGGTGGACCACATTACAAATCAAGCCAATACGTCGCCGATCGCTGCAACGACGGAGATGCCGCCGCTACCGCGCACGATCCCGCAGCCGCCGGACACAAACTTCTTTCAGAACAGCAAGCAAAACCTGAAGGGCGACCTGCTGCGAAATTTTGTTGGCTTCACGTTGTATTATCCAAAGAGTTGGAAGATCAACGGCCCGCAAAATGGTGCGACACCTAATGCCCGAGGCAAGTTCATTGATATTTCGAGCAGTACGCCGGATGACCGCATGAAGGAACAGATGCTGGTCAGTTACTATCCGAGTAAAGGTACATTCCGTGAGGACGCTGACAAGTTCCCCCAAATGGTCGGCGAGAGCAACGACACGCTCAAAAAGATCTTGCCCGGTTACCAAGTGGTCTCCCAGGGCGAGATCAAGCTTAACGGCGACTGGCGAGCGTATGAGATCAAATTCCAGGCTGAGGGAAAGTCCAGCACCGGCGAAAAGATAGTCGTTTGGGGCCGGCGTCTCTTTCTACCCGCTGCACGGCCCGGTGCTCGTAACGGTTTCGAGATAACTATGCTCGCTACCTCATACTCGGAGGACGTCAAAGGCGTAGACGATGTCGGCGTCAAAGGCGGCCTTGCAACGGTACTGTATAGCTTCGAACCAAGCCAGAATTTCTAATTGCCCCCAAGGCCCTTGTTGGATGCAGATCGTACTCACGACAACACCAACCCTTCAGGAGGCAGAGCATCTCGCCGAAATGATCGTCAAAGCGAGACTGGCAGCATGTGTCCAGATCTTGCCGCCCATGACATCGGTCTATGTTTGGGAAGGCGAGATCCAAAAGGAACAGGAGCATTTGCTATTCATCAAGACCTTGCCCGAAAAATGGACCGAACTCCACAGCCTTATAATATCGAACCACAACTACACTACGCCGGAGATCGTTGCCCTCAACGCCGACGAGGTGTCGCAGCCGTATCTGAAATGGCTTTCCGACTACGTCGGAGAGACTATCGAAAAGTAACAACCGCTGATCGACTATTTCGCATTGTCGATGCCGGCGTAGCAAGTCTTAACGATGAAATCAACCGCATCCCTCGGCGAGTCGGTAAGGTGGATAAGGCCGAGGTCCTCGGCGTTTATCATTTTTTCGTTAAGCATCGTCGAGGTCAGCCACGATAGTAAGCCCCTCCAATACTGCGATCCGAAAAGAACGACAGGAAAGTTGCGTATCTTACGGGTCTGTATCAGGGTCAACGCCTCAAATAGTTCGTCCATCGTGCCAAACCCGCCGGGAAAGATCACATAGGCGTTACTGTACTTGATGAACATCGTCTTACGGACGAAAAAGTATTTAAATGTAAGCGAGCGGTTTTGATAGCGATTTGGTTCCTGCTCCATCGGGAGCTCGATATTACAGCCGATCGACACGGCACCGGCCTCGCTGGCACCGCGGTTCGCTGCTTCCATGATGCCGGGGCCGCCGCCGGTAATGATCTCGAATCCGGCCGCTCCGAGCAGAAACGCGGTTTCATGAGCTGCCTTGTATTCGGGATCCTCGGGGCGCGTTCGTGCTGAGCCGAAGATGGATACGCCGCGAGTCACCGTGGCCATGTCATCGAAACCGCCGACGACTTCACCCATGATCCGGAAAACGCGCCATGAATCCGATGTTCGGTAAACATCCTCAGGTTCCGGCGAGCGAAGCAGTATCTCGTCATCGGTCAATCGCCAATATCCGGGCACTGCCTCGAGCTGCTTCGCCTCGGCAACGGTCTTGGGGACAACGGCCTTTCGGGTTCTGGGTTTGGCCTTCGGCTTGTTTGCTTTTGTTTCTGCCATTTGGTCTAGAATATCAGCGTTCGCGGTCCGCTAGATACCCATAATGTTATAACCGCAATCGACATATATCGTCTCACCGGTGATACCGCTCGATAGGTCGCTGACCAGGAACAACGCCGTGTTGCCAACCTCGGCTGCGGTAACGTTTCGCTTCAAGGGCGACTTTTCGCCCACATAACTGAGCAATGAGCCCATATTTTTAACGCCGCGGGCCGAAAGCGTGTTGATCGGGCCCGCACTGATGGCGTTCACGCGAATGTTGTTCTTCCCGAGATCCGCGGCGAGGTACCGGGTCGACGCCTCAAGGGCGGCTTTGGCGACGCCCATGACGTTATAGTTCGAGACTACCTTTTCTGCACCGTAGTAGCTCATTGTCACGATGCTGCCGCCCTCGCTCATCAAGGGAGCGGCGGCAAGCGAAACCTGCGTCAGCGAGAACGCGCTTATCTCGAGTGCGGTCCTAAACGCCTCGCGTGTCGTCGTTACAAATTCGCCCTCAAGAGCTTCCTTCGGGGCGAACGCGATCGAGTGAACCAGAAAATCGAGCCTTCCGTATTTTTCCTTCACGGCCGCAAACGCGGCGTCGACATCGGCCTGGATCGACACGTCACACGGTACGACGAGCGAGTCGTTAAGTGTACCTGCGAGTTCCTCGACGTTCTCCTTAAGGCGTTCGCCCTGGTATGTAAACGCCATGCGGGCACCGTGTTCTGCGGCCGCCTGTGCGCATGCCCAGGCGATCGAACGCCTGTTCGCAACTCCGAATATCATTCCTACTTTGTCTTTAAGCATAATCCTTAGTGTTTATTGCGGCCTCACTCGGTGTCGTGACAAAGCGAGCCGACGCTCGTTCTCCCAGCTACTCAGTCACATATACTCGCTGAAGCATCTCAAAATCGAGCAATCTGATGTCGATATCGACGGGTGTGTCGGTAAACCGGCGGGTTACGAGCATCCCGCGGAGTTCCTCCTCCTCATTACTGCTCAACTGGGTTACAAGCACAAGCATCAACCGCAGCCGCAGGCGGCTCTTTAGTTCCGCGAGGTTTCGTTTCGCCTGTGAGATCTTTCTGAGCATCGACTCGATCTTTTCCTGCCGCACGTCCGGCACCACCAGGAAGGCGACCTCGATACACGTTATCAGATCGTGATCGATCAAAATGCCGTCAAAGGGCATGCTGCCGATGCTGACGTGACGCATCAGCGGCTTGTTCTCTTCCTGCTGGATCTGCCTTAATGCCAGGTCCTCGGCGACGATGTACGCCGACAAGAGATCGGTCAGCCCGTCGCCGCCGACTCCCAGAAGGCGGGCAAGCTCACGAACCTCGACGTTGACATTCTGCCGTTGGATCTCGGGCATCGCGGCGTCCCAGTGGATAAATTTACGATCATCCACCGCCTCGAGCCGGCGTGTGTGAGCGATGTCGATAAGTACCGCCACGCCGATCATCAGCGTTGCGCCAACAAAAAGGATCAGCGTCAGCGTGTTCTGCTCGCTAGCCGCAACGGCGACCCCTGCGAGCAGGGCGGCAAACGACAAAACGACCGCCGCGATCAGCGGGTAATTTGGCTTGCGCCGTTCGAGTCGAGTAAGAGAATGTTCGGTCTTCTTTTCCATTGCAGGCGTCGACTTACACCGCCGTCGATGCCCGTTCGAACGGAATGTCGTCGAAGTGGGTCATTCGCTTGAAATCACGAAAGCGCTGATTGATCTCGGGATAGTCGAGCTCATCCACACGCTCGGTGCCGAACTTCTCAACGTTGAACGAGGCCATCACCGAGCCGTAGATCATCGCGCGGCGGAGCACGTCGTCATCTATTTGGTTTTGCGCGGCGAGATAGCCCATGAAACCACCGGCAAACGTATCGCCCGCCCCGGTCGGGTCAAAAACGCTCTCGAGCGGATACGCAGGCGTGGCAAAATAGCCGTCTTTGGTAAAGAGAGTCGCTCCGTATTCGCCGCGTTTGATAACGACGGCCTTGAGGCCGAGGTCCATTATCGCTCTTGCTGCCCTGTAAATGCTTGGCTCGTCGGTCAACTGCCTCGCCTCGGCGTCGTTGATTATTATGCAATCGACGACCTTTATCGTCTCTATCACGGCATCCTTCATCGACGAGATCCAAAAATTCATCGTATCCATCGCCACAAATCCTGCATCAGGACACTGCTCCCGGACTTCCTTTTGGAGCATCGGCAGAATATTGGCGAGAAACAGCAGCTTCGCCGATCTCGAGCGGTCCGAGAGCTTCGGCTGAAACGTCTCAAACACATTGAGCTGTGTGTCGAGCGTGTGGGCCGTATTCATGTCGTAATCGTAGCGGCCGCTCCAAAAGAACGTCTTGCCGTCTTTTACAACCTCAATATCGTCCGTATCGATGTGATGGCGGCGAAAGACTTCCCACTCCGCTTCGCCGAAATCGCCGCCAACGACGCCCACTGCGTTTACCTGGGTAAAAAAGCTCGCCGAAAGCCCAAAATGCGTCGCCGCTCCGCCTAGAACCCGATCACGCTTACCAAACGGCGTCTCAAGTGCGTCGAACGCGACCGAACCTACAACTGTTAATGACATTTGAAAACCTATCTCCGAATGAAATTTAAGATCACTATCACCTTGAGCGGATCACCTTTGCAAGTCCGTCGTTTTGTACCGCAGTTTGACAGTGAGATAAGAAACGCAATCCACTATTTTACATGGCACCACGGATTTTTGCGACACGTTGATGCCGGTCGTTCTGTAACGGGCGGCAAAACGATTTGCCACAGAGATCACAGAGAGCAGAGCAGATCGCCGTTTCACTTTTCCCCGTTTCCCCTTTTCCGTTTTCCC
>CAYSMU010000062.1:0-10389 GCA_964432145.1 uncultured Chloracidobacterium sp. | reverse complement strand
GTCCGATGATGTCCCTTCTTATAATTGCGGAATCCGTCAGCCTGCGGTTCAAGGTACTTGAACGAATCGACTTCCGTCTGCTCTTGAGTCGCGTCGCCGCGTCCTGAGGTAAACGGGACCGAAATGTCGAGTCCTGCGTCTTTCGCCGCTTTTTCGACCGCCGTGCATCCGCCGAGAACGATCAGATCTGCCATCGAGACAGACTTACCGCCGGCGTTGAATTCGGCCTGAATGCCTTCATATGTCGACAGCAGGCCCGCAAGCTGCGCCGGGTTATTGACTTCCCAATCGCGCTGAGGTGTCAGGCGAATGCGTGCGCCGTTCGCCCCGCCGCGTTTGTCAGAACCGCGGAACGTTGATGCCGACGCCCAGGCAGTGGAAACAAGCTGCGATACGGACAGGCCCGCTGCTAGTATCTTCGCCTTAAGTGCCGCAATATCCGACGGGTCGAGCCGCATGCCCGCAGGGATCGGGTCCTGCCAGATCAGATCTTCCTGTGGAACAAGCGGGCCGAGATAGCGGGCTTTGGGGCCCATGTCTCGGTGCGTCAGCTTGAACCAGGCTCTGGCAAATGCGTCAGCAAATTCCTGCGGGTTTTCCATAAATCGGCGCGATATCTTTTCATACGCCGGGTCCATACGCATCGCCATGTCGGCGGTCGTCATCATCGGCAAGTGTTTTTTATTCGGGTCCGCCGCGTCGGGAACGTTCGGCTCGACACCGACCGGACGCCACTGATTTGCTCCTGCCGGACTCTTGGTCAGTTCCCATTCATTGCCGAAGAGTGTCTCAAAATAACTGTTGTCCCATTGGATAGGCGTCGGGGTCCACGCACCTTCGATGCCGCTCGTGATCGTATCGGCTCCTTTACCCGATGCATAGGTGCTCAGCCAGCCAAACCCTTGTGCTTCGATCGGAGCACCTTCCGGCTCGGGCCCGACGTTTGCCGCGTCGCCGGCTCCGTGTGCCTTTCCGAACGTATGGCCGCCGGCGGTAAGAGCGACAGTTTCTTCGTCGTTCATCGCCATGCGGGCGAAAGTTTCGCGGATGTCGCGAGCTGAACCGAGCGGGTCAGGAAGACCGTTGGGGCCCTCGGGATTAACGTAGATCAGGCCCATCTGCACCGCGGCGAGCGGATTCTCAAGCTCGCGGTCGCCCGTATAACGTTTGTCGCCGAGCCATTCGCCCTCCGAGCCCCAATATACGTCTTCCTGCGGCTGCCATACATCGGCACGTCCACCGCCGAATCCGAAGGTCTTAAAGCCCATCGATTCCAGTGCTACGTTGCCGGTCAGTACGAAAAGGTCGGCCCACGAAAGCTTGCGGCCGTATTTTTGTTTGATCGGCCAGAGCAGGCGGCGTGCCTTGTCGAGGTTGCCGTTGTCGGGCCAGCTGTTTGTCGGAGCGAAACGCTGTTCCCCGCTTCCGGCTCCGCCGCGGCCGTCGCCTATCCTATATGTTCCCGCCGCGTGCCACGCCATACGAATAAAGAAGGGACCGTAATGGCCATAATCCGCCGGCCACCATTCCTGCGAATCCGTCATTAGAGCGTGAAGATCGTCGATCACCTCATCGAGGTCGAGCGACTTAAACTCTTCCGCATAGTCAAAATCCTCGCCCATGGGGTTGGCAAGCTCAGAATTTTGCCTCAGGATCTTGAGATCCAAGGCGTTGGGCCACCAGTCACGGTTCGAACGTTTCGTGCTGGTCGTAAAATTGATCGCCCCACCCGTGAACGGGCACCGGCTCGAATCGTTAATTTCCAATACTTCACCACTGTCTTGTACTTCGTTGTTTTCCATTTTCCGACTCCTCTTTTGATATATCGATCCTTATCTGATTCAAATTGACCCTTCTCGATCTCGAATTTAGAATAATTCTAATTCTAAATAATGTCAAATGAAGAAATGGCCGATACTTTCCCAACGTATTTTTCGCCTTTAAACATAGAGGAAGGATCGAGACGCATTATTCAGGAGTTAATTATGAACATCACGGAAATAGCACCGGACGTATTTAGGCTTTCGCTCTTCATACCGGAGGCAGATCTTCAGTTTAACCAGTTTGTCGTTCGCGATGACGAGCCCCTTCTATTTCATACCGGGATGAAGAGCATCTTTCCACAAGTGCGCGAGGCGGTGAGTCAACTTATCGATCCGGCCAAACTGCGCCATATCGGCTTCAGCCACTTTGAGGCTGACGAATGCGGTTCGCTGAATGAGTGGCTCGCGATCGCACCTGACGCGCAGGCTGTCTGCAGCCTTGTGGGCGCCGAGGTCAGCATAAACGATTTTGCGTCGCGGCCGGCAAGAGGCCTGACGGACGGCGAGACTTTCTCGACAGGCAAATACCGGTTTCGATTGCTGCACACTCCGCACCTGCCCCATTGCTGGGACGCGGCGTTGCTCTTCGAGGAGACGGAACGTACGCTTTTCAGCTCGGACCTGTTTCACCAGCTCGGCGAGGTCGAGCCGCTGACCGACGTGAGCATTATAGACCGCGTGCGGCAGGCCCTGATCGATTACGGCTCCACCCCGCTGGCGGGCTATATGCCGTACACGCGGCAAACCGAGGCACACCTTCAAAAGCTGATCGACCTAAAACCGGCGACGATCGCGGCAATGCACGGGTCATCATTCAGCGGCGATGGCTCTCAGGCGATCCGCGAGTTCGGCGAGGTGATGCGCGAGCTGTTGTAAGACAGTGCAATCGTTCATGACTGCCCGCGTGCGGGCCGACTCCCCACGCGGGCCTCAGATCACCGTCATTATCTCGTTCAGCGGCTTGCGGCCAATATTTGGAACGACGGCACCCTCGGCGGGATAGCCGACCGGTATCAGTACGAATGGGACCTCATTCTTCGGCCGTCCAAGGATCTCCTGCAGGAATTTCATCGGGCTCGGAGTATGTGTCAGCGTGGCGAGGCCCATATTATGAAGCGCCGCGAGAAGCATACCGACGGCTATACCGACCGATTCTTGCGAGTAATAGGTCGGCTCGGTCTCGCCATTCTCTTCGATCGAGTTGATGCGAAATACAACGATCAGATAAGGCGCGACCTCAAGAAAAGGTTTGTGCTCGTCGGTGCCCAGGATCGCGAGGCGGCGCAGCCATTTTTCGCTCATGCGTCCGTGATAGCTCTCGTACTCTTCTTTTTCCGCTGCTTTGCGGATCTGTTTCTTCACCGATACGTCTCTAACCACGACAAACCGCCAGGGCTGCATGTTCGCACCGGATGGCGCCGTCCCCGCTGCTGCGATGGCCTTTTCGATCAGATCCAGGGGAACCTCGCGATCCGAATATTCGCGTACCGTCCGGCGGCGGCTCAATAGCCGCAGGAAAGCATCGCCGCGGTTCGATTGTTCCCTGCTTTCGAGTTCTGTAAATTCCAACGGTATGAAGTCTGGCGTTTCTTTTTCCATAACAATCTCTTCGAGGTATTATTGTAATCGCCAGGCCCCCAACGTGTGAACACAGCTCGCGCCAACCTCATCCGCATTCTGCAAAACGCCTATTCGGGCGAGGTTGCGGCGGCGTATGCTTACCGCGGCCACTGGAACAGCCTCAAAGCCTCTCCCGAAAAGGACCGGATCAAAAAGATCGAGGCCGAGGAGTGGGACCATCGGCAGCGTGTCGGCGAGTGGCTCGCGAAACTCGGCTCCGCTCCACGCCCGATGCGTGAAAAGGCCTTTTGGACTGTCGGCCGCACGCTCGGGCTCGTCTGTCACTTTTCGGGCTGGTTCATGCCGATGTACTTTGCCGGCCGGCTCGAAAGCCAGAACTCGGTCGAGTACGAAGACGCCGCCGTATTCGCGCGCGAACTCGGCATGAACGAATGTGTCGACGATCTGCTCGACATGGCACGTGTCGAGGTTGAGCACGAGGTATTCTTCCGCGAAACCATCGCCGGCCATCGCCTGCTTCCGGTGATGAAGCGTGTGTTTGGCTGGAGTTGACCCGTTTCACGAGTTCGCGGTGATTTAAAATTCAACTTCCCTTTTCGAGGATTCGGTTCCCAATGCATGAAACACTGCTATTTGTGCCGCCATCGGAATTTCGGTGTGTTTTGCGATGATCGAAACTCAACGCGATTTACGCCGCCGATCGCAGCCGTTGCGACGAACCAAAATGCGCGAACGGCGGCCAAAAACATGGTGACCCAGATAGGCATTTTCGGTGACCCAGCCGGGTGTTTCCGGTGACCAGAACGGCGATTTCGGTGACCAGATTTTACGGCTCATTGGCTGGCTGATCTCCCGTAGGCTCACCCGGCTTTCGTATCATAAAACTGACGTGATATTGGCCAAAGGGGTTTGAGGTTATCCCGTTTCGCGTCGTGCTGCCGTAGACGGTTCGGCCGGGCCGATACTCGATCGTCACTTTTCCGCCTTCCTCGAGTGTAATCACGCCTGCGTGTAACGCGGCCGCACAGATCGATGAGTCACCCGTGTAGATGTCACTGCCCCAGACCCCCGCAGGTACACCGTCCGGCGGGCATTCGAACGAAAAAGTGCGGCCGGGTGTCGAGTTGAAGGTGACCGCGATCGTCGTCCATGTAATCGGTGTGAATTCCTCGGAAGCTTCATCGGGCACCGCCTGATCGGTTTGTGATGGCTCGACGGACGGCGTCGAAACAGGCGTCGCCGCCTGTCCGGGTCTGTTTACTGGGCGTGAATTCCCACTTCGTGAGGCATTCTTTGCGGCGTTTTGATCGGCCCGTACTTGCTCACCTCGTCTGACCATCAAGGAAAGCAGCAGCGCCGAGATCGTCACGAGAACGATCATTCCGAGTACACCGCCGATGATCCAGGGAACCTTGCTCTTAGGCCGGGCAAAAACCTCTGTCGGGCGTCCCTGCTGTACTCCGGTCATCACCACGGTTTCGGCAGCGGTTTGAGGCCCGGTCACGACGACTGTCGGCTCCGAGTGGCCGTCTGCAAGCAGAGTTCCGTCCATCAGGCAAAACCTTAACGTGTCGTCTTCAAATACACTTTGGCAAGTCGGACAGACTTTCATTGCAAACTAGAGTGTACTGCGAAACCATTCGACAAATTTGGGTATCCCGTCCGCGATCTTCGTGGTCGGAGCGTAGCCGAGCAGTTCCTTTGCTTTCGAGATATCGGCAAATGTCACGGGCACATCGCCGGGCTGGGTCGGCTGGCGGTCGATAACGGCGTGCATATCCAGATTGCGTTCGAGCAGCTCGATAAGCTCTTTCAGTTCAGTCGTTTGCGACTCGCCGAGGTTAAAAATCTCGTACCCTGACCGGTCGTAATCGATTGCGGCACGCACGCCCTGGATAATGTCATCGACATAAGTGTAATCTCGCCTCGCAGATCCGTCGCCAAACATTTGTATCGGCTTTCCCTCGGCGATCAGCCGTGAGAATTTGTGTATCGCCAGATCAGGACGCTGCCTCGCCCCGTATACCGTAAAAAACCGCAGGCAAACGCAGCGGATGTCGTATAGATGCGAATACGTGTGGCAGATCAGTTCGCCTGCCGCCTTGGTCGCCGCGTACGGCGAGATCGGCTGGTGTATGCGGTCGTCTTCGGCAAACGGAACCTTTGTATTGACTCCGTAAACACTGGATGAAGAACCAAATACAAACTGCCTGACCCCGTACTCGCGGGCAAGGTCCAGCAGGTTCAGCGTGCCGTTGATGTTGGTCTCGGCGTAGAGTTTCGGCTCGGAGAGCGAAGGCCTGACACCCGCTCGTGCGGCCAGATGGACGATCACGTCGAATTTTCTTGCGGCAAATATTTCCGCCAACGCCACAGCGTCTCTAATGTCGGCCTCGACCAAACGATAGTCGGGCGAGTTCAGATGCCCGGCAATATTCGCCCTCTTTATCTCAGGCGAGTAGAAGTCGTTAAAATCGTCAACAACCGTTATCTGCCATTCGCCCTCGTTAAGCAGTCGATCCACCAAGTGCGAACCGATAAACCCGGCACCGCCGGTCACGAGAATACTCTTTTTTGCCATCATTACACTTCGGGCAGTGAACAACAGTTGTCAAGCCCATCTGTTTTGTTAGATGATTATACCGAACTAAGTCATCGGTATCAGCATCGAACTTGCTTATTTCCCAAGGAGCACTCAATGAAAATATTTGATTTGTCGGTCGTGGCCAGGATCACCATGGTACTCGTGTTGGTGTCCGCAATTTCCCAGGTCGCCCTTTCCCAGGGCATGGATCGCATCGAGCGGTCACGAATGAAGGACATGCTCGGCATCGTCAAGGACACCGTAAAAAAGAACTATTACGACCCCACCTTCCGAGGCATCGACCTGGATGCCCGTTTCAAAAAAGCCGACGAGCGGCTGAACGAGGTGACATCGACCGGCCAGGCCCTCGCAGTGATCGCTCAGGTCCTGATCGATTTTAACGACTCACATCTGTTCTTTCAGCCGCCGCCGACCGACCTCGCGGTCGAATATGGCTGGCGAATGCAGGCTTTCGGCGATCAGGTTTACGTAACGTCGGTGAGGCCGGGCAGTGACGCCGAGGCAAAGGGCTTGAAGGCGGGCGATCTTGTGCTGGGTGTCAGCGGCTTTCGCCCAAACCGAAAGGAACTATGGAAAGTGCTCTATTATTACAATGCGATCAGCAAACGCGACCGGCTGACCCTGACGGTTGCCAGCCCCGGTGACCAGGCTCCCCGGAACATCGAAGTTCTGTCGCTGATGAAGCGTTTTCCGCGACAGATCACGTTTGGAAGCTTTTTCAGGATGAACGATGGTTTTTATAACGAGGAAAACGATAAGCACCGGTTTCAAACGGTTGAGGGCATCGCTATCTGGCGGATGCCGGGCTTCGATTTTGACCCGGCCCAGGTAGACAAGCTGATGGATCGAGTAAAAAACAGCCGCTCCCTCATCCTCGATCTTCGCGGCAACGGCGGCGGATACGTGAAGACCCTCGAACGGCTGGCGGGTTACTTCTTTGACAAGGATCTAAAGATAGCAGACCTCAAGGGCCGTAAATCAATGGATCCGATCGTTGCACAGACCCGCGGCAAGGAGGTTTACAATGGCCGGCTTCTGGTCCTGACCGATGGTGGATCGGCGTCGGCGGCCGAGATCTTTGCGCGGCTGATCCAGCTTGAAAAGCGGGGCAAGGTAGTCGGCGACGTCTCATCCGGTGCGGTCATGCAGGCGAGGTCGTTCGATGAACAGGTCGGCACCGACAGCATTGTGCCCTTCGGTGTCAGCGTGACCAATGCCGACGTGCTGATGTCCGACGGCAAGAGCCTCGAGCACATCGGGGTGCAGCCAGACGAACTCGTTATTCCGACCGGTGATGACCTCGCAAGGCAGCGTGATCCGGCGCTTGCCAAGGCTATCGCACTCCTCGGCGGCAGTATTTCGCCGGAGGATGCGGGCAAGCTCTTCCGCTACTATTACTGGAAGGCGAATTAATTGAGGAATCGCTGCTTCGTGTGAAAGCGATGGAGGAGTTCCTCGAGAAACCCCTCGTAAGTGAAATTCTCTAAGCTATAGGCAGGCTTGAGCTTATACATCAGCGGAAGAGCGATGCGCCATGCCATCCAAAGGCGCTGGCGTTCGGTCAGGTCCCATCGCCGCCGCAGAAAACTCTCGACGACCTCGACCTCACGCTCGTTCAGCAGCGAGATGTCCGCACGAACATCGACCTTCTGCTGAACGCGCGTGAACGCCGAATCGCGTATAGGATTTGAGAATGTCTCGGCGAACGTCGGAGCCTCGTCGGTCCGCTCGCGAATGACCACCGTCCCCGCAAAGATATCGCCGATCCGCTGGTCGCGGTTATTGAGGAAGATCGTGATCAGCCCGACCGAATATACCGGCAGCACAAATCCGGGAGCCGCGTCGCAGATACGCAGCAGGTTACGGGCGATCGCCTCCCACAGTGTCAGCGGCCGGCCGTCCTCGCGGATCACTCGCAGTTTGAGCAACCGTTTGCCCGGCGTCTGACCGTTCCACAACCATTCGAATACGATGAAATAGCCCGCAAATATCAGGAAAAGAACGATTATCAGTATCGCGATCGTCCACTTCGGAGCCTCCGAGAAGAACCCCTCGGGCGCATCGACTACATCCGACGTGCTGTACCCCGCGATGCTCATGAAGAACCACGCGATCAGAAATATCGACAGATACTGGATGAAATGATCTGTGGCAACGGCGAGAAACCGATTGCCGATCGACGCGAGCGCAAACTCGAGCTGCACGCGCTCGGGCGTCTCGATGATCAGTGTCTCTTCGGTTTCGATGATCTGCTGCGGCATCGCTACTTCTTCAGCGTCGAGGTCCAGTGCAGGATCACTTTGAATGGCGACTCCTGGCCCGACTGGAGGGGTGAGTTGATCAGGAATCTTTGACCGTCAGCCGTGACGGCGTATCGATTAGGGCTGCCGACGGCCATCTCAGTTTGAAACAAAGCGGTCGCCGACCCGATCTCGACGCTTCCATCCAGTTTTAACGGGACCGCCATCAGTTTCCTGTCAATGGCCTCGTAATAAAGCTCCTTACCGTCAAGCCGCCATTTGGGCTGCCAACCGCCGTTGGTCGAGACTCGCCATTTGCCAGTGCCGACCGGGAAGCTTTGAATGTAGATCTCCTCGCGGCCGCTCTCATTGGACACATAGGCAAAGTAACGGCCGTCCGGCGAAAAATGTGCCTGGCTTTCATTAAATTCAGACTTCAGCAGCGGATACGATTTTGCCTCGCCGTTCATGGGTAATACCCAAATATCGTTGCCCGACTTCTCCCCAATGCTTGCAAACAGGATATTCTTGCCGTCTGGCGACCAATCCATCCCGCTCGTCTGAACGCTAACGGCGTCGCTCAGCAACTCGTCATTTCCCGCACCGTTTGCCAGCTTTCGGAAGATCGACTGCTTGTCGCCATATCCGTTGGAGCTAAAAACAAGATACGTGCCGTCGGGTGACCACGCCGGGTCGTCTTCCCGGAGGGCACCAAATGTAAATCTCGTCGGCAAGCCGCGTTCCAGGTCGATCATCCAAATATCACGATTGCTGTTATCGATACGCTCAGCCGCGGCCCGCTTGCCGTCAGGCGAAAGGACCACATCAGAATATTCGCCCGGCGGGCCGACCTTTGCGATCTCTTTTCCCTGCCGGTCGAACCATCTCAACTGGTTAACAGTGCCGCCCCCCGTCTTATAGACCAATGTCCCGTTCTCGGAAACCGAGAATTGCGAGCGGCCGGTGGAAGTTACCATTGCCACATTCTCGAGGACAGGAACAGGATCGCCGGTGAACTCGAGCTTTGAGGCGTCAAACGGCTGCGCCATTACCGTTGTGTCGCGGGCAAACAGTAAATATCCAGGCTCGATATAGTAAACGTCCGAAGAATTTTTGAATAGCGACTTTCGCTCTTTCCCGTCGATCGAAGCGATAAATATCTCCGGTGGATCGTTCGGGCTGCTGTTGTGGCTCCTGTAGAAAAAGTGCCGCCCGTCCGGTAGAAAGCGGGGCCATACATGTCGAATTTCCTTTCGTGATTCATCAAGCGGAAGCAGTTCTGAAACCTCGCCGCCCGCTGTCGACACACGGCGAATACCGCTGTCCGACCCGCCAAATACGATCACGCCATCGCGGCTCCAGGCTCCGGTGAACCCTCTGGGAGCATTGCAGATCACTTGAACAGGCCCCCCGCCGATGTCCACCTTTTTCAGTTTGTCATTCGCAAAAAATGCAATTGTTCGGCTGTCAGGGGACCAAAACGCTCCACCAGCGTCATCCGTCCCGTTAAGCCGCTGCTCCGTCAACGACCCAAGTTCACGAATGTAGAGATGGGGCTTGCCGTCGACCGCCATATTAAATGCGATCGTGCGTCCATCGGGAGAAATGGCCGGCGAGCCGACATTAGAACCGGATTCAGGCGGAGGTATGACAAAGCTCACAAGCCGCTGATCCGGCACCGGCCGCCGGACATACAGCACGCCGAGCACAACGCAGCCGATCAGCAACAACAAAGCAGCGGCCCACGGAATGCGGGTGAGCCAAGGTGATTTCTCGGTTTCGGAACCGATCGCACTCACCGCCGTTGTCATATTGCTCCCGGACGAATTTGTCGGAGCGGACAGCGATTCGAGTGCAAATCCAAGATCAGCCGTCGATTGAAAGCGCCTGTCCGGTTTCTTCTCAAGACACCGCCGGACTATTCGCTCAAGAGAAGGGCTGATGTTCGGGTTGGATTCGGTTATCTCCTCCGGTTCTTCCTTGAGAATTGCCGACATCGTTTCAGCCATGGTTTCGTGCTGAAACGCCCGCTTACCCGTGATCATCTCGTACAGGATCAACCCGAACGAAAAAATATCCGAGCGGTGATCGGTCGAAGCCCCTCGAACTTGCTCGGGTGACATATACCCGACCGTGCCCA
>CAYSMU010000061.1:0-10447 GCA_964432145.1 uncultured Chloracidobacterium sp. | reverse complement strand
GTCTGAGGCCGCGAGATCGTTGAAGGAATCGAGCGGCGTGGGGTTGATCGGCGGTGATATTCCGTCATGGCTGCTCGACCAGATCGATCTGGTTGTCATCTCGCCAGGCGTGCCGACCAACACGATCCCGGCACGCTACGTGGACCGCAAGGACGGCGAAGTTATAGGCGAGGTCGAACTCGCATACAGGTTTTTGAAAGGCCGCATCGTCGGCATTACAGGGTCAAACGGCAAAACGACAACGACGGCGTTGGTCGGCGAACTGCTGAAGAACTCCGGTATCCCGACCCAGGTCGGCGGCAATATCGGCACGCCGCTCCTCAGCCTGACGGGAACGTCACAGGACGACGGTTGGACAGTGGTCGAGCTGTCCAGCTTTCAACTGGAAACGATCGTTGACCTGCGGCCCCGTGTCGCGATCTGCCTGAACGTGACGCCGAACCATCTCGATCGATACGAGTCGTTTCATGATTATGCACTGGCCAAGCACCGCATCTTTATGAACCAAACGCCTGAGGACGTCGCTATCCTCAATGCCGACAATGAAATAACGGCGAGCTGGGCAAGTGGTTTGAGGGCGAACGTGGTCATGTTCAGCGTGACGAAAGAACTGGACGATGGCCTATTTTTGCGAGGAAGCGAACTTATTTGCCGGGCCGCCGGTAAAGAAAAGGTACTGACGACAAGGGAAGAGATCTTCCTCCGCGGACTGCACAATGTCGAGAATGTCCTGGCGGCGTTTGCCGCGGGATTGGCGTGCGGAGCCTCGCCGGAATCGATGCGGCAGACGGTCGCGGAGTTCAAAGGAGTAGAACATCGTATCGAATTCGTAGCCGAGATCGGAGGCGTCAAGTTCTATAACGACTCGAAAGCAACCTCGGTCGATGCAACGTCGAAGGCTCTCGAGGCGTTGAGCGGCGGTGAAGGAAAGACCGTTTTGATACTCGGCGGCCGCGGGAAGAACGCTCCATATGCCCCGCTCATACCGCTGATCGAATCGTCGGTAAGATCATTGGTCCTGATCGGCGAGGACGCGGACAATATTGAGGCGCAACTTGCGTCTCACGCTGCCGTTGAGCGGGCAGACTCCATGCAGGACGCGGTGGACAAAGGCTTTGCCGCCGCAATGAGCGGCGATTGCGTACTTCTTGCCCCGGCGTGTGCGAGCTTTGATATGTTCAGGAGTTTTGAAGAACGTGGAGAGGTCTTTAAGAAGGCCGTGCTTAAGCTGTCAGAACCGGCCGTGTTAGCGGGCGGCCCGAATTTGGTTAGTTGAAACGGACTAGGACTTGGATAGGAGACACCGCCCGCACACGCAGGCGGCCCTGACATGATGCAGGAAAATCGTACAGATTGGTTCATGTTCGGCATTGCCGCTGCTCTCGCGCTATTTGGCGCGATGATGGTTTACAGCGCGTCGGCGATGTTCTCGCTGAAAGAGTCGGAAAGTGCGAGCCAGTTCACATACTTCTTTAAGCAAGGCGCGTTTACCCTGATCGGCCTTGCCTCGATGTTCATTGTCAGCAAGATCGACTATCACATCTATCAAAAGACCTGGGTTGTGATCGCCATCATTCTCGCCACTGTTGTCCTGCTCGGTGCTGTATTCGCTTTCCCGCCGATAAATGGCGCGAGGCGGTGGATAAGGTTTTCGGGCCTGTCTTTCCAGCCCTCGGAACTGGCTAAGATCGCGCTTCCGGTCTTTTTGGCGTATTGGCTGACGAAGAAAGAAGATGTGGTTGGCGACATACGGCAGACAGTCATTCCGTGCCTGATCGGCCTGGGATTGCTCGGAGGCCTCGTTCTCGCGGAGAAAGACCTTGGGACCACGATGGTCCTGTGTGCGATCTTCGCGGCCGTTTACTTCTCCGCCGGTGCAAAGATCGCTCATATAGGTATCGTCGGTGCGGCCTTGTTCCTTATCGGACTAGGGGCGATCGTGTTTGCTCCATGGCGGGTCGAGCGGATCATGGCATTTCTCGATCCGTTCAAATATGCCGACGACGAAGGCTATCAGGTCGTTCAGTCGCTTTACGCCATCGGGTCCGGCGGGGTTTTTGGCGAAGGTTTTGCCAAGGGACACCAAAAGCTTTTTTATCTGCCATATCCCTACTCGGATTTTATTTTCTCTGTCGTCGGCGAGGAACTTGGCCTGGTGGGTACGTTGGCAGTTGTCATCACATTCGGGCTATTGTTATGGCGTGGAGCGCGCGCGGCCGTAATGGCCCCTGACCGGTTTGGAATGCTGCTCGGTATCGGGATCATTACCGGTATCATTGTACAGGCACTTTTTAATATCAGTGTCGTGACGTCGATGGTGCCGGCCAAGGGTATCCCGCTCCCGTTTATTTCCTATGGCGGATCATCCGTCGTGGTGACCCTGATCGGCATCGGTATTTTATTAAACATCTCCCGCTTTGCCGGGAGCGAAGCTTTTATCGGCGAGCGTTCAAAAGCAAAGGTCTATGGGCGGCGCAGCCGCATGGCGTAGTTTGGATCTAAAATGAAGGTACTCATTGCTGCCGGCGGGACCGGCGGACACATATATCCGGGAATTGCCGTCGCCAAGGAATTGATGGCCCGTGACGCTGAGAACGAGGTGCTGTTCGTCGGTACGGCACGAGGGCTCGAGGTTCGGATCGTTCCCGATAACGGCTTTCAGCTTTCGCTGATAAGCAGTGCGGGGCTCAAGAATGTCGGGCTCGTTGGAAAAGTCAAAGGCCTCTCCGTACTGCCCAAGAGCTTTCTCGAAGCGCGAAAGATAATCCGGCAGTTTCGGCCGCATGTCGTGGTCGGCGCAGGCGGATATGTCTCGGGCCCTGTCCTTTTGATGGCGGCTATCATGGGCGTGCCAACGTTGGTAATGGATTCTAACGCGCTGCCGGGCTTTACCAACAGGCAGCTTGCGAGATTCGTTGACAGCGCCGCGTTAACATTTGAGGATGCCGTCGCGTATTTTGGCAAGAAAGGCGTGGTTACCGGAAATCCCGTACGCGAAGAGTTTTTTACGGTTCCGCGAAAGGAACGAAGCGACACTTTTCACATCCTGATCTTTGGCGGTTCGCAGGGAGCACGGGCGATCAACAACGCCATGGCCGACGCTCTCGAACATTTGGCGGAATATGAGGGGCGGCTGACAATAACGCACCAGACCGGCGAGGCCGACTTTGACAAGATCGATGCGGCATACTCTGCATCAAAATTCGCCGGAGCCGACGTTAGGCCGTTCATTTCGGATATTTTTATTGAGTTTGGAAAAGCCGATCTGATCATCTGCCGTGCCGGTGCGACAACGTGTGCCGAGATCTCGGCGGCGGGAAAAGCGGCGATCATGGTGCCGTTTCCGATGGCGGCGGACGACCATCAGCGAAAAAATGCCGAGGCTTTGGAGCGGGTCGGCGCGGCAAAAATGATCCTGCAGCAAGACCTCAGCGGCGAGGTGCTCGCGAACGAGATCAAGAGGCTCATCGAATCGCCCGAGAAGGTCGACGAAATGGAAGCGTCCGCCCGCAAACTCGGACGCCCGGACGCGGCGAAAGCGACGGCAGATATTATCGAGACATTGAAAGACAGCGTATGAAGTCAAACCAACGCAAAGGTGCAAAGGGGCGAAGACGCAAAGGTAAGAGGGGATCGGACACGACCGATCGGTGATAATTGAAATGACGGAGAACGAGCTAAGCAGAATAGTTGTCGATTCTTCGATCGAGGTTCATCGATCTCTCGGCGGGCCAGGCTTACTTGAAAGCGTTTACGAAGAGGCACTTGCCTGGGAGCTAGGTTCGCGTGGTTTGAATGTGCAACGGCAACTTGAAGTGCCGATCAAGTACAAGGGAAGACAACTTTCAGCACCGCTTCGACTTGATCTACTTGTAAACGGAATCGTTATTGTCGAGGTCAAGGCTGTGGCGGTATACAACCAAATATTTGAGACGCAAGCACTTACGTACCTTCGATTGCTGGATCTGAAATTAGCGTTAGTGATCAATTTTGGAGAGGCGAGGGTCGGCAATGGAACTCACAGAGTTGTAAACGGATTAAGTGATGTTAGGTAGTATGGAAACAATTGAGAATATCTTCCTTTGCGTCTTTGCTTCGTTGCGGCTTTGCGTTAATTGATCTTTATGTTCAGGCACGTTAAGAGAATTCATTTTATCGGTATTGGCGGCATCGGCATGAGCGGCATCGCCGAGGTGCTCTGCAATTTGGGCTTTGTGGTGTCAGGCTCGGATGCGAAGAGATCAAAGAATACCGACCGTCTCGAAAGCCTTTTCAACATCCGTATCGCCGAGGGCCACTCGGCAGATAATGTTCAGGATGCCCAGGTAGTCGTCTATTCGTCTGCCGTGCGGGAGGACAACCCTGAAGTCGTTGAGGCCAAAGAACGAGGTATACCGGTGATCCCTCGGGCCGAAATGCTCGCCGAACTAATGACCCTTAAGCCGTACGCCGTTGCAGTCTCAGGCACCCATGGCAAGACGTCGACCACCTCAATGATCGCCACGATCCTCGGCTATGCAGGTATCGATCCGACGACGGTCGTTGGAGGTGTTGTCGCGGCGCTCGGGTCGAACGCGAAGCTAGGTCAATCGGACTGGTTCGTTACCGAGGCGGACGAGAGCGACCGGTCGTTCCTTATGCTCTATCCAACGATCGCAGTTGTCACGAACATCGACAAGGAGCATATGGAGTCGTACAAAGGCATGGATGACGTCGTTCAGTGCTTTACCGATTTCGTCAACAAGGTCCCGTTCTATGGCGCGGCGATCATCTGTCTGGACGACCCGAATGTTCAACTGATCATTCCGGCGATCAAACGCCGACGCGTTACCTACGGGCTGACCGCCCAGGCGGATATCTCGGCGAATGACATTCGTTATAACGAGAATTTCGGATCGGCCTTCACGGTAACCCAACGCGGCACGATCCTCGGCGAGATCGATCTGCCCGTTCCTGGTAAGCATAATGTTTACAACGCTTTGGCAGCGACGGCGGTTGCGTTGGAGCTTGAGGTTCCATTTGAAAAGATCGCCGAGGCATTCAAGGGGTTCAAGAACGCGAACCGGCGGTTTCAGTTCAAGGGCGAGGCTAACGGCATCACCGTTGTCGATGACTACGGCCACCATCCGACCGAGATCGTGGCGACCTTGTCTGCCGCCAAGAACAGCTCGGGCGGTAAGCGCACTGTCGTCGTTTTCCAGCCGCACAGGTACACGAGGACGCAGGAATTGATGGACGATTTTGTCGTGGCTTTCAACAACGCGGACGTTCTCTACATCCTCGATATTTATGCCGCGAGCGAAACCCCGATCGAAGGTATTACCGCCGAGGTATTGACGGAGAACATCAAGAAGTTTGGACACAAGAATGTCACGTATATCGGTGATATTGACACCGCGACGGATCGTGTCGTTCCCGACCTAAAACCCAACGATCTTGTAATAACGCTGGGCGCGGGCAGCGTTACGCGGTTGTCGGATGAGATCGTTGAGAGGTTGACGAACGGCGGATAGCCCAAAACATGGCGAAGACGAAGAAGGCATCGGTGAAATCACGCGCCGGCTCGACAAAATTGCGGGCCCGCAAGACCTCGTCGCGCGTAAGCCGCGAGTCGGCCGTCCGTGGCATCGGCAGATTCGGCCTGCCGCTGTTGATCAGCGGGATCTTGATCGCTTGTATCGCGGCCTTTGGTTTTACCTTTTATCGAAACGCAACCGATTCGAAATTTTTTGATGTCCGGTCGATAGACATTCGCGGGACTGATCGCACGCCGGTCGAAGATATCCGGCGTATCGTATCGTCCGAGGTCGAGAAGCCGGGCGTGTGGAACGCCGACCTCGGTGAGATAAAGGCCAAGATCGAGAAGTTCCCGTTCGTTAAGACGGCGGCGGTCTCACGTTCGCTCCCGGCGGGGATCCGGGTCGATATTGTCGAACGGGTGCCCGCGGCGGTAGTAAGGATGAGTTCGGGGGATTATCTGGTCGATGGTGAAGCGGTGCTTTTGGTCAAGGCAACGGCGGCGGAAAAGAACTTTCCTTTTGTAATGAAGGGCTGGGACGAGTCGAAATCCGAAAAGTCGACGCCGGAGAATATCGCTCGCTTGAAGGTGTTTCGAAAAATGCTCGACGAATGGAAGCAGTTCGACCTGATCTCGCGTGTGAAGGAGGTCAATCTCAGTAATCCGCGTGACCCTATCGCCTTGATCGAGGACTCGGGACGCCCGATCACGGTCACTCTTTCTCGAGACGAATTAGGCAAGAGTCTGCGGACAGCGATCGAGGCTGTCAGCGGCAAGGGAGCTAAGGTCAAGTCGGTCAATTCCGAGGGCGTCTCGCCCGTTATCACGTATTTGGATATAGGCAATGAGCAGTGAAATACAAGCAGTAGGACTCGATATCGGAACGAGCCGCGTGCGGTGCGTTATCGGCGAGCCGTCGGCGGATGGTGTGATGAATATCGTCGGCATCGGCGAGGCTGAGTCCAAAGGGCTGCGTCGAGGTGTCGTTACTTCGACCGAGGCCGTTGCCGATTCGATCAAAAAGGCAGTCGGCGAGGCAGAACGCGTCTCGGGGCTGGATGTTAGCTACGCGACGGTCAATCTCTCTGGCGAACACCTCCGCGGTGAGAACAAAAACGGTGTGGTTGCCGTCGCCGGCCCGGAAAAAGAGATCACCGACGAGGACACCGAGCGCGCGATCGACAGCGCCAGCGCCATGCCGCTGACACCTGGATGGGAGATCGTCAGCCGCTTGCCGCAGGAATTCATTGTTGACGGCCAGGACGGCATCACCGAGCCGGTCGGTATGAACGGGGCCCGCCTCGAGGCACTCGTCCACGTGATCACGAGCCCGAGCGCCGCGCGCCAAAACCTGGAAAAGGCGGTTACGAAAGCCGGAGTCCACGTCGAACGGCTGATCCTCGAACCTCTTGCCGCCGCCGAGAGCGTTCTTACAGATGACGACAAGGAATACGGCTGTGCCATCGTCAACATGGGAGCCGAGATCACCAGCCTGATGATATTTGGCAGAGGAGCGGTGCAGCACACGGCGGTATTTCCGTTCGGCAGCATGCTTTTTACCAAGGATATAGCGACCGGTCTTCGCGTGTCGATCCCTGAGGCGAACAAGATCAAACATAACTGGGGCTGCGTGGCGAAGTTTCTTTTGGAGCCGGAGGAATTAGAAGGCGTGATCGAGATCGTGCCCTTCGGGCGAAATGAGACGCGCGATCTTTCTATGGAAATACTTTGCGACATTATGCAGCCCCGTGCGGTCGAGCTGATGCATCACGTCGCACGTGAGACCGCGACCGCAAAGGCGCAGATATCGGGCGGTGTGTTTCTAACCGGCGGTGGTGCCCTTGTCCGCGGCCTGGCAGAGATCGCGGAACAGGTCTTTGACGCTCCGACGCGCGTCGGTTATTTGGAGAGGTCATTCTTCGGCGGCCTCGCGGGCGAGGTTCAGGGACCGCAGTGGGCGACCGCCTGCGGGCTTGCGTTAGTGTCTATGCGGGGGCAGTTACGCAACGGCCAAAGCTCCGGCAGGTCGTCGGCAAGAAAGGTCGCGGAATGGTTTGGAAGTTTTCGTGATCGTTTTAGATAAATGTAACATTTGCGTTTGGATTTTTATCGCAAATCGTTGTATGCTGTTAGCCCGTTAGCACTATATCTTGTTGTTTCGCGGCAACCCTAAAAATCCGCTTTATTTGTAGAACCGGAATTTCCGTTATGGGAAACTTTATTGCAATGGACGACCTTCATACATCGACTAACGGTATAAAAATGTTCATCGACGAGCCGCCTATCACAGGAGCCCGGATCAAGGTGATCGGCGTCGGCGGCGGCGGCAGCAACGCCGTCAACCGAATGATCGACGCCGGCATCAAAGGCGTCGAGTTCATCGTCGCGAACACGGACCTTCAGGCTCTGAACGCCTCTAAGGCGCCGATGAAGATCCAACTCGGCAGCAAATCGACGCGGGGCCTGGGTGCGGGTTCGAATCCCGAGATCGGCCGTCAGGCGGCGCTCGAAGATCACGAGAAGCTGCTGGACGTGCTCGAGGGTTCGGATATGGTTTTCGTGACCGCCGGCCTCGGCGGCGGCACCGGGACCGGAGCGGCACCGGTTGTTGCATCGCTCGCTATCGAACTCGGAGCCCTTACCGTTGCGGTTGTCACAAAGCCATTCCTGGTCGAGGGAAAGAAACGGATGGCACAGGCTGAACAAGGACTCGCTGACCTTCGCGGTTGTGTGGACACGCTGCTGACGATACCGAACTCAAAGCTTCGCGAGGTCGAGGAAAAGATCACGATAGTCGAGGCATTCAAACGTGCGGATGACGTTTTGCTTCAGGCGGTCCGCGGCATCACCGACCTTATCATCACGCCCGGCATAATCAATCTTGATTTTGCGGACGTCACAACCGTAATGCGCGGTAAGGGCGTGGCTCTGATGGGAATCGGCAAGGGCGAAGGCGAAGACGCCGCGTCCAAAGCGATGCGTGCCGCCCTCGACTATAAATTACTCGAGGAAAACTCGATCAAGGGTGCTAAAGCTGCATTGATCAACGTCACGGGCGGCCCAAATATGGTACTGGGCGAGGTCGAGGACGCGATCGGAATGATCGAGCAGGAAGCAGATGACAATGCCGACATTATTTGGGGCAGTGTGATTCGCGAGGATATGGGCGACGAGATCCGCATTACTGTGATCGCCACCGGTTTTGATACCGTGGCCGAGGTAAAGCTGCCGACCGCGCCAAGGGCACCTGAGGCACGTGCTGTCGGTGCACCGTCCCATGCGCCGGTAAAACCCGCCGATATCATTTTGCCCGACGACCTTCAGCCGGTCGAGAACATCGACGTGCCTACATTCATGCGTCGGCAGGCTGATTGATCTTTACACCAGTATTTGATTTCGCGATAGCGAACGGCGAAAGTTGTTCGCTATTCGTGCTTTTGGGGTTATCCTGTTTATATGCGGTCCGGAGCAAATGGTCGACCTGTGATCGGAATAACTATGGGCGATGCCGCGGGCATCGGGCCAGAGATCGTTCTTAAGTCTCTGTTGGATCAACAGTTAAGAACGGCGGCCAGATGTGTGGTCATCGGAGACCTGGCTCACCTGCGGTCTCTGGCAGCCGCACACGCGTTGCCGCTTCGGATCGTCAGCTTCACCGAAGGCGAAGGGCCGGACGACGCGGTCGAGGTCTTTGACCTGCACAATCTTCCAGGTGAATTTGAAACCGGCTGCGACCGGGCGGAAACAGGGCGTGCTTCCGCCGAGTATATCGAGGCGGCCGTCAAGCTTTGGACCGACGGCCGAATAGATGCGATCGCAACGGCACCGATCAGCAAAGCGGCGATCGGGCTCGGCGGCTACAATTATCCGGGCCATACCGAATTCCTGGCCGAACTCACGCACACCGACAGGTTTTCAATGAGTTTTTTCTCAGGGAAACTTCGAGTCGTGCTTTTGTCGACCCATATCTCGCTCACTGACGCGATAGCCCTTGTGAAGAAGGACGCCTTGATCGAACGGATCTCTTTTGCAGACAAGGCTATCTCGGGCCTTCTGCGGCGAAGGATCAAGATCGCGGTAGCCGGGCTCAATCCGCACGCGTCGGAGGGCGGTATGTTCGGCACGGAAGAGGCAGATGAGATCATACCGGCGATCGATCATTGCCGAAGCGAGCTCGGCATAGATGTCAGCGGGCCATACGCACCGGACACTGTCTTTCTGCGCGGATACAAGGGGGATTTCGATGCCGTGATCGCTCTTTATCACGATCAGGCGACTATCGCGGTCAAATCGCTGTCTTTCGGCTCCGGTGTCAATGTGACGCTTGGCCTGCCGTTGATCCGGACGTCGGTCGATCACGGTACCGCCTACGATATAGCCGGCCGTTGGCTCGCGGACGGATCGAGCATGGCTGCGGCAATCAGACTTGCGGGCGAACTCGTTTCCGTTAGCGGTTAGAAGCCTGAATTTGTTAGAATCGCGAAACGCGGGGTCTTCGCCGCAATAGATGTGTTTTTAAGGAGAAATGGAAAAAGTGAGCCGCCCCAAGCTTCTTCTCGCCGATGATTCCGTGACGATCCGAAAGGTCGTCGAACTTACCTTTGCAGACGAAGGGATCGATGTTACCGCCGTTGGTGATGCCGAATCGGCGATGCAGAAGTTCGTCGATATCCAACCCGATATCGTGCTTGTCGATGTTGGCCTCGATGGCACGAGCGGCTATCAGATCTGCGAAATGATCAAGGCGGACGACGCTACGCGGCATATTCCGGTGCTGCTGCTCGTTGGTTCGTTTGAGCCGTTTGACCAATCGGAGGCGGAACGCGTCGGTGCCGACGGATTTCTTACCAAGCCTTTTCACTCGATCCGCGACCTTGTGGCACGAGTTCGGGAACTGCTGGCGCCGCAGGCGGCGGCCGCGGCTGCCGG
>CAYSMU010000060.1:0-10447 GCA_964432145.1 uncultured Chloracidobacterium sp. | reverse complement strand
AGTTTGGCCTGCCAACGGGTATCCAGGGTATCGCGATGAATGTCGGCGGCGTACTGATGCTGTCGTTCATAGGCTCTCTCGCTCAAAGTGCCGCCGCACAGGCCGCATTTGCTGTCTCCTATACTCAGCTCTTTTCACTCGTCACCTGGACATCGGTCGGCCTGATGGGGGCATCAGCCGCCGTGGCCGGACAAAATCTCGGTGCCAGGCAGCCTGACCGCGCATTTGCCGCCGTAAATACCGCGGCTCGATTCGGCCTGATCGGTTCCGCATTCATCGGCCTCTTTTATTTCTTCTTTCCGCAGCAGCTGCTCGCGATCTTCGGAATGACCGATCCGGATGTCGTCGCGATCGGCGTCCAGCTTCTTCGCGTGCTTGCGTTCTCGGGCCTATTTATTTCGGTCGCCCTGACCTACACCGGCGGATTGCAGGGAACCGGCGATACCAAGAGCCCGCTCTACATATCTATCATCTCTCAGGTGATCATTCCGCTCGGGATCTGTTTCGCTATCAAGCAAATGGCAACTCTCGAGCCGATACATATCTGGCTCGCGATCCTTGCCGGCCACATTTCGCGGTGCGGGTTGAGCGTCGGCAGGTTTTTGCAGGGCAAATGGCGTTCGATCTCGGTCGAGATCGAGACAACCTCCGCGTAAAAAAGAATGGCCCCATTTGAAATGGAGCCATCATCGACCGTCGCCGCAGGGCATTATGTGTCCTGGGTGATCTGAAGGATCGCGTTGAGCACATTCGAAAGTATGTTGAACGAATTGCCTGACCTTACGCCATATCTGGTCCGGCTGTAATAGCCATCCTCATAACCACGCTGGAATCCCTGCTGAAAGTAGTACTGATATTGGTTTCTGGCCACGTATGACTGATAACCGTATTCGCCCGATCTATACATACTATCGTTGTAATAATCGTAACGGCTCCGATTACGCCGATCCGCCATTCCTCGCCGGTACCCCTGCGAATATCCGTTTCGTACCGCCTGTCTCAACAATTCAGCACCGCGAGAATTGGTGTCATAGTAAGAACCGTTTCGATACACGCGATACCGGCGGTAATTCACATTGTCATTCCGGCTATTCTGCCAACCATAACTGGCGGAGCTAGCCCGCTGGTATTCGGCATACTCACGCCGCTCTCTCATAAGGGCGTTCTGCCACTGACGATAGTCCTTGAGACTCCGCGTACGCAGATAGTCTCTGTGTTCCTTCTCCGCTTTCCGCTGGGCGTTCTGCCACTGGCGGTATTCGGCATTTACGTTCTGAGCATTAATCGGGGCTCCGGAAATAATTATTATCGCTGTTGCAATGACAAAACCTATTATCGCCCCTTGTAAAGGTCTGGTATTATTCATGATTCTACCTCCTTAATTTCCGAGCCCCTCCCCACACTGACGTGGAAGTCGCTTCGAAGGGGCTCGGATTCAATGAAGCTTCTGAACCTGAAATTTCGCTCTAAAAAATTCAAGCCAGTCGCTCCACCCAATACGATGCCTGTTTTGCTGCCTAAAGTTGTAACTTATTGTATTAAAAGGAGTTAAATGTATGCTGGCATACATTGACCTATCGACGGCCTTTACTCTAGCAGGCCTTTTGCTGACTCCTGCGACACGATCGGTGCTTCCTTTCACCAGGCGATACCATAGTCGTCGCCGTGCGTGCTCGCCCCGCCCCACATTGTTTTGTGGGCATGATCGAAGTAGATCGCGGTGATCGGCCCGGACGTCCGCTCCTCGAACGTCAGCGTGTAGCCCATCTTTATCAGTTCGTCACGCACATTCTGCGGTGTCGAATTCGCCAGTAAAACTCGGCCGGGCCGAATTTCGTGTGCACCGAACGAACTCCGCATCTGGAAGCTGTTGATATTCGGTGCCTCGGTCGCTCGCTGGACGTTAAAACCGAACTCGACGGTATTCAGAAAGAACTGCAGGAGATTCTGGTCCTGGCTGTCGCCGCCCTGGACCGAGAAGCAAAGGTACGGCTTACTGTCCTTGAGAGCCATCGTCGGCGTCAGGGTCACACGCGGACGCTTACCCGGCTCGATCACGTTGAACGGGCCGTCCGCCGGGTCCAATACAAAGCTCTGTGCCCGCTGGCTCAGCCCGACGCCCGTGCGTCCGGCGATCACCGCCGGTATCCAGCCGCCGCTCGGCGTTACCGAAACAACCCAGCCCTCGGCATCGGCGGCCTGGACCGAGGTCGTGCCTCCATAGAAACTGTCGTCGGGAAATCCGCCGTCCGGATCGCCGAATGGCGTGGTGACCGCCATAGTTCCCGGCGGTGCCTTCGTCTGCCGGTCGGCGGGATCGATCTTCCATTTATCAAGCAGCCCTTTGAACGGATTGACGCTTTTCTGGTAAGGATACGGATCGCCCGGCTTGATCGCGGGATCGTTCCTGTCCGGGTTGATGAGCTTGGCACGTTCCTTTGCGTATTCCTTTGTAAGCAGTCCGGTGCCGGGCTCGGCGGGCGGAAAATAGGTGTCGCCGTAATAGAAATCGCGGTCGGCGAAGGCGAGGCTCATCGCCTGATAGATCGTATTGATGTACTTCGGCGAGTTGTAGCCCATCGATTTTAGATCATAGTTCTCGAGTATGTTCAGCGCCTGGAGCATTGCCGGCCCCTGCGTCCAAAATGAAAGCTTGTAAACGTCGATGCCTTTGTAATTGGTACGCTCCGGTTCCTCGATCCTGACCTGCCATTTCGCGAGATCGGCCTCGGTGATCAGGCCGCCCTCTTCCTGCGTGCCCCGGACGAACTCTTTCGCTATGTCTCCCTTGTAGAAGCGATCGTACGCGGCCATGATCGCCTGCTTACGGCTTTTCCCGCTCTTAAGGGCAGTCTGCTCGGCCTCGACGAGCTTGCGAAGCGTAACGGCAAGATCGGGCTGGCGAAAGATCTCGCCCTCGGCCGGGCCTTCTCGGGTTTGCCCGAGGTGCGGCAGCATCACTTCGCGAGAGTATTTCCACTGCTTGAGCCACGATTTCTGCCGTTCGATGGCGTTCGCGGTGCCGCCGTCCATCGGGTAGCCGTCAGCCATTTCGATCGACGGGGCGAGCACATCCTTCAGGCTCAGCTTGCCGTATTCCGCGAGCATCACCATGATGCCGCCAGGCGTTCCCGGCGTTACGGCCGCGAGCGGGCCGTACTCCGGTGGATACTTCATGTTTTTTGACTTGTAAAACTCGGCCGTTGCACCGGTCGGTGCCACGCCAAGGGCGTTGATGCCGATGACCTTTTTTGTATTCGGGTTGTAGATCAGTGCCTGTGTCTCGCCGCCCCACGACAGCGTGTCCCACATGGTAGACGTCGCCGCGATCATCGCGCACGCGGCGTCGACCGCATTGCCGCCCTTCTGAAAGATCATTGCACCGGCGGTCGCGGCGATCGGTTTGCCGGTAACGGCGACCCAGTGTTTCCCGTAAAGGACGGGCTTTTGCGGGCGTTGGCTAAACATAGTTTTTGGAGCCGCTAGGCTGAATACGACAAGAACAAACGCGATAATGCGAAACCGCTCGGACGACAGACTGATTCTCATGCCGCCGATTATAGCGCCGTATTGCCCGAACTGCCTTATGCCGTGCCCCGCGATCCTCTCACAAGGTGTTTACGCTTTTTCGCCAGAATGATTTGGACGCCCAGAGATTACCGCTCTCTACTCTCCACTATTCGGAGTGATCGGGCCCTGCCGCGCGTTATGGAAGTCGTGGAAGACACGCATCCAAAACCCGGATACTGAACGCCGATATCGGGTAATTCGCTCTAAAACACCGTACCGACGTCTCGCCTATGTACATTGCGAAGCCCGTGCCAGAAAGCTAAGTTATTGATAATAGGGAGGTTGACGTTTCTTAGCCGACTAATTTACCGTCGGGTTGCCTCACGATTTCGAGTGAAAAACGCCGATATCAGGCAACTCCCAAAACTTCCACGGACGGTTTCAGAATGCGAGTTGGATCGCTCCGATCAGGACCACATGTGCCGACATATGGGCGACGATAGCCGCTTCGAGGCCGAGCCTCCAATAGAGAAAGCCGGCGACGATGCCAAAAATGGAGTTTCCCGCAACGACGTACGCCGCGAGCGGTACCGTCAGGCCGCCCGCCAGCATAGAGGCGATCGGCAAGTGGCCGATACCGAAGATCAGCGCCGAAATGAAGATCGACGCGATGATTAGGATCGGCGTTGGCCTTTCCTTACCTTTTTGGAACAGGCGCCACGACGCCCAGACCAGGAATGTCATCAGGCCCCAACGTAGCAGCAACTCTTCGGTTACGCCGCCGTAGAGGAATCGTGTAACGCTCGGGAGAAACTTGTTGAATTCCTGCGCGCGGGCCACGAACTCGTCCGTTAAGAACGGTTTGGCGACGACCCAGGTCGCGACTATCGCCACGCCGGACGCAAGGCCCGCGAGTACGCCGGGTGCGATCTGCGGCCTGAGGTTCGCCAGAATGCCGTCGCCGCTAGCTGCTGCTTCGGCAGCCGGAGCGTGAAGAGCGACCTTTGGGGCAAGCCAACACCCGATCAGGACCGCGAACGTTGTTAAAATTGCCGGTTGAACGACACTGGCGATCTTTAGCAGTACCGGAGGCGGCAGTTCGACCGGAGGAGCACCCGGAGGCTGTGGAAAGGAAGCGATCAACGTATACAGATCAACAAAAAGAAACGACGCCACGCCGAGCAATCCCGCCGCCCACAATATTAAGAATGATCTCGTCCTACTATGCATCTTATTTCTGCCCGTTTTGCAGTTGGTCCAGGATCCGCTTGAGCTCGTCGAGCTTCTGACCGGCTTCACCGAGCTTACCCTCCGCGGTGAGGCGCTGGTAATCCGCAAATATTTGGCCGGCGCGTTTTATGAGTTCGCTCGATGACTGCATCGTAGCCCCGGGTTCGGCCGGTTTTTGCGCCTCTCCGTTCTTCGCAGGAGTCTTTTGTGGCTGCCCCAGCAACTGGCTGAGTGCCGCATCAAAACTCTCGGCGTATACGAGACGTTCCTGGGTAGCTAGTACAACGAGCCGGAGTTCCGGCATCGGGCTGCGGACCGCCTGCAGGAATATCGGTTCTACAAAGAGCAGTCCCGTTCCGATCGGCATGATAATGAGATTGCCGCGTTTGACCTTTGATCCCTGTTGATTCCACAGCGTTATCTGGCCTGAGAGCTGGGCGTCCTGGTCGATACGGGCCTCGATCTGCAGCGGGCCGTCGATGACCCGCGACGATGGGAATGTGTACGCAAGCAGCTTGCCGTAGACATCGCCGTCGGAGCGTCCCGCCAACCAGGCGATCATATTGTTACGATTGCCCGGCGTGAATGGCAGTACGCGTGCGAATTCCGGCTCGGCTCCCTCGCCCGGCAGCGGCATCAATACCTGGTAGGGCTCAAGGGCGGCCGGCTGCCCTGACGATTTAGCCGGAGCGTCGCTTGCGGCCGGCCCCGAATCGCGGGCAATGCTCCATACGTCTTCGCGGCCAAAGAACATCGATGCGCTTGTCGTGTGGTAGAGGCCGAAAACGTCGCCCTGTGTCTTAAAAAGTGTTTCGGGATAGCGAAGGTGGGCCCGAAGCCCGGCAGGCATTTCCGCCGCCGGCTTAAACAACTCGGGAAAGGCCGCCCGATATGCCGCGACGATCGGGTCGGCTTCGTCAAAAACATAGAAATTCAGAGCTCCCGTATATGCATCGATCGTTATCTTGACACTGTTGCGAACGTAATTGACCTTTTCGGCTCCGAGATCGTAGTGCCGCGAATATGGATAGCGGTTTGACCGCGTATAGGCATCCACCGTCCAGACAAGTCGGCCGTCCGGGGTGACCACCATGTACGGATCGTCATCGAGCGCGAGAAAAGGAGCGACCCGCCGGATCCGAACAATGATATTCCGGTGCATCAGCACGCGGCTCTCGCTCGTTACGTCATCGGAGAATGGCAGCTTGGTCAGATCATCTGTCGCCCACGCAATAGATAAGCGGCGAAGACCGCTGCCGACCGCAAACCCGCCGTCGCCCTCGTAGGTCGTGTATGTATTATTCTCGCCCTGGGGGTAATCAAACTCCTGCTGCTTCGTCTTAACATAAACATCCGTGTCCGTGCTCTCGCCAAAGTAGATCTCGGGCCGCGTCACCTTAACGTCTGCGGACGTTTCAAGAGGTATGTTGGAGATGAGGAACCGCGGCTTTCCCTCGCTGGTGAACTCGTTGACCGGGTTCATCGTCACACCGTAGCCGTGCGTATAGATCAGGCGTTCGTTTATCCAGTTGCGCGATTGCTCGGGCAGCTTTTTCACATCGAGCTCGCGGGTCGCGATCATCACTTGCCGCATCTCGCCGCCGATCCGGTAACGATCGACATCGACGTCAGGAAAGTCGTAGTATGTCCGGATCTCCTGTATCTGCCTAAGCGTGTCCTGAAGAGCGGCCCAGTCCCACAGGCGTATGTTGGCGAGGGTCGATTTGTTCGAGGAAAGGTTCAACGCGTCCGGCGAGATGTCGGCGGCGTAGTCGCGTGACTCGACTATATCGATGTTAAAACCAGTCCGGGTTCCGGCAATATTGTGCTCGATATACGGCGTTTCGCGGCCAAGTTCGTTCGGTTTAACTACAAAGCTTTGGACATACGCGGGCACGATCATGGCCGCGACTACATAAACCACAACCGGAATACCGAGAGCAAAGATCAACAATCTTCCGCCCTTAATTACAAACGCGTTTATGAAAAGGACTATCGCGGCCAGGACAAGAGCGATGGCAACGGTTACGAGGCCGGGCAGAAGGTAATTGGCCTCGGTATAGGTGACGCCGCTGAAAGAGGAGTGATCTATCCACAAGTATTCGTACCGCGACAGGACCGTTCGCCACGCCGCGATCAGCAATACAACTCCGATTGCTGCCGACACCGCCGAATATGCCCGCTTTTCAAAGCCGCCCGGCCTCACATCTTTCGTTTCCGTTACGGAAAGCTCGGGCACGGCGGAAAGTACGGAGTAAATGATCGTACCGACGAGCAGCAAAACAGAAATACCGGTCAGCCACGATGCGACATCGTTATATATCGGCAGCGTGAATAGATAGAAACCTATGGAGCGGCCAAAGATAGGGTCAGCGGCCGTTGTCGTACCCTGGTGCAGGTAGAGCACCCAGGCATTCCAATTACGGCTAAGGCTCAACCCGTATCCGATGCCAAATACGATCGCTACGATCCATGCCCCGGGCCGCAGAAACCGCCCGAAGCTTAGGTCGACAAGCTGTTTGTTGATCATTATCTTTCGGGGCTTAAGTATCTCGGCACCGAAAATACGCTCGAGAATGAAAAATCCGCTCCGGATAGCGATGGCAGTGACAATGGCGAAGAATGCGAACAGCCCCCAACCGAGACCAAAGACATACCAATACCGCGACGAATACCCAAGCGAACCGAACCACAGCGAGTCGGTGTAAATGCCGACACTGTTCGCCAGGCCTATCACGACCAGCAACGCCGCTAGGACAAACCATTTGACGGGCCCGCCCCGCCGCGTCTGTTCCGGAGTGATATCAATGATCTCATCGTCGAGGTCGGTATATTCGAGCTTGTCCATAGCGCCAAGCATACACCCGCTTTATCAGGGGTCAAAGGTAGTACAAATCGGATCCTTAACTATTATTAGCTATTCTCAATGGATCAACTCATCGCGTAGCGATGGCGTGACTGTAGCCGTGGGTTGAAACCCACTGATCGGGGCCGTATGATGCGGCTCGCCGCGATCGCAGTGCGGCGAGGCTTGCCTCGCCTGCCGAGCGATCAAATGGAAATCGGAGCCTGCGGAGCAGGCGACAATATTGGAGGCGGAGCCTCAGTAATTTTTGGACGGACGCAACGGTGAGGCAAGCCTCACCGCACTGCTTTTGCGGCACAGCCGCCCGCAAAAATGCACCTATTTCCGTATGCGACCTATGCTACAATTTGGAACTGAAGTATGAGCCATACGATCGCAGCAATATATGAGAACGGAGTATTTCGCCCGCTTGAAAAGGTCGATCTCGACAATGGCGATGAGGTCGAGGTGATCCTACTCGACAAGTCTGATATCGGCCCCCAAAAGTCGCGGGATATACTAGCTAAGATCGCTGAACTCCCTATGGAAGGCAACACGAATGGATTCTCTGGCAAGGATCACGACGATATTCTTTATCCGAAACTGTAGCCATGATCTTTGTTGACACCGGAGCCTGGTACGCCTCCATTGTCCCGACCGATCCCAATCACGAACTCGCCGCCATTTGGCTGCAAAATAATAGCGAAATTCTATTTACAACAGATTACGTAGTAGACGAGACTCTAACACTGCTTCGTACGCGTGGCGAGAACAAACGAGCCATCTCGATCGGCAAGAGTTTCTTTGAGGGCGGATTGGCGATCGTTTACCGGCTATCTGACGGCGATATCGAGCGAGCGTGGAGGATATTCGAGCAATTCAGCGATAAGGAATGGAGTTTCACCGATTGCACCAGCAAGGCCGTGATGCAAAGTTCGGGTATCTCAACCGCCTTTGCGTTTGATCATCATTTCAAACAATTCGGCGAGATCATAGTCGTCCCGACTTTGTAATGGCCGTTGCTCGTGCGCCGAGAAATCTGAATGTAGCCTTATTCAATAGATGCTGAATATGTACTCGAGCTTCTTTACAACGGTCTCGGGAACGCCGTTCTTTCGCTGAGGTAGGAACTGTATCCGCTCAACCGCGGAAATCGTTTGCTCGGTCAACCCGTTATCAAGACCCTTTAAAACAGTGATCGGGCCTATGTTGCCGCTTCGGAGAAATGTTACCTCTAGAATGACGGTGCCATGAGTACTGCTGGTGCGTGCAATTTCAGTGTATCCTGGCCTCGGTTTGGTAATTATGACGATCGGCTCGATTTGATCGGCACCTTGTGAAGCATCAGCCATCGGGCTCTCGGTAGATCTGTCACCAATGATCCTTGCGCTGCCCGAGCCGATCTCGACCGATTTCTCGTGGGCAAGAGAGAGCGAACCAATAAACCTGTTTTCGTTTGAACTACCGCTCTTCCGCCGGAACACTGATATCTCAAACCAGCGGTCGATATCCCAGAGTATCCACATGGTCTTTACCGCCGGTCCGGAATCGATACGGAACATCTTGGCAGAACTCGCTATTATTCTTACATCAGATTCGACAACGCCCGAGGTGCCGCGAAGATGGTCCAGCCTGGCCGAAAACTGCTTCTTCCCAAACTTGTCGTCCGTAGTGCAGCCGTTTGGAAGCGGTTTGTCTGTCGGGACGTGAAGTACAAATCCGTAAACCGCTTCCTCGGCATATGCTGAGTAAACTGCCCCTACCGGTCGACCGCACCCATCGACAACCTTTCCTACGAACGGCAGTTTTGGAAACGCGATCGACAGATTTTGTGTTGGAATCTTGTATTGCGTCCAAACGATCGGCGCTGTGTAGAGATCTTCATTGACAGCCACTGGCGTCGGCGTCTGTGCAACGGATAATGAGGCTCCGGCGACTACCGCCGCGAAAAACAACCCGATGTATCTTGACGAGAACATAGGCATTCGATCCCGCGGTCTGTGAGTACCTTAGTATATGAGATTTTACGGCGTATGGTATAAAAAATTCTTACACGTGACGGTTTGGAAAGCGGGCACATATCAATCCCACAAATACTTTTCGTCGTATTCGACATCATTCTTGCTCAAAAGCGAGACGAATTCGGTTTTGAAATCAAATCCCCTGTGGTGCTGCTCCTGGTTCTTAATATATTTTGCGACCGCATCGACATTCGATCGCGAAACGCTAAATGCTCCAAAGCCCCTTTGCCACGCGAACTTTTTGCCGAATCGCTCCTTTACCCATCGCGATGAATTCGCTTTCACAAAACGCATTGCATCGGATACCGAAACATTCGGCGGTAACAGAATCAGCAGATGAACATGATCACTCATGCCATTGATAATTATTACCTTTCCTTTTAGCTCCTGTACGAGAACCGCCATGTACGCGAAAAGTTCAGCCTGTATCTCACGAGCGATCAATGGCAAAAAGCCTTGGGTGGAAAAGACAACATGAGTCAACAAATTAGTATGTGTGTGAGCCATAAAAATCCGGTCTTTTGTTAATTTGATTTGGTTTTAGTCGGCGAAGCCGACGACATAATTGTAGCCCACGGTGCAAACCGTGGGTAAAGGTTCGATCAAAGTGTACGGAACCGTCGGAGACGGTGACATAAATCTCCGGATCTTTGCTGGTGTTAAAGACGCTATGTCGCCATCTTCGATGGCTCCGTTTCGATGATGGTGTGTAGTACCCACATCTTGCGATGTGGGCTACAAATATCACACCGTCTTCGACGGTTATTCTACGCAAAAACTACCTCAGAAATCTCACCCACGCGTTAGCAATCAAGGTTATGGAATTAAGGAATAAGAAAAG